>JAFEGC010000100.1 GCA_018240265.1 Pseudomonadota bacterium
GTGCGCACCTGCACCACGCCCAGGGTGTCGTTCCAGAAGCGGTGCACCTTGGCCAGCAGCTCGTCTAGATCCAGCGCGCGGTAACGCTGCACCAACTCGCGCGCCTGGTCGTCGCCGGCGGCATCGCCGAGCACGAACACGAACTCCACGCTCTCGCCCGGCGCGAGCTGTGCCTGGCCCTGCAGGGCTGCGCAACTGTCAAAGCCCGCGCCGATCCGATTCGACAGCGGCTCGTCCAGGTACAGCGCCAGCGGCGCGCCACGGCTGCCATGCCGGCCAAGGAACTCGGCGCGATCCGTGGTAAAGGCGCTGGCGCCGCGCAGGTCGAAAAACGCCACGCGTCCCTCGAAGGCGATGTTCCAGGGATTGCGCGCCCACAGCGCGCCGGTCTCGCGATCCTGGCCCGTCACCAGGAAGAACGCGGTCTTCTGGCGCTGATCGCCCAACACCCAGTCCAGGTAGCCCGTGACCGACAGGCGCCGTGGCCGGCTCGACTGGTTGATGAGCCGCAGGCGCGAGATCTTGACCGGGTCCTCCAGCGGCACGTATTGCAGCAGCTCGCAGGCGATGTCATGCGTGCGATGTTCGAAGCGCGTGTACCCCTGGCCATGCCAGCACAGATAGGGCGAGCCATGCTCGCGGATGGGCAGCGCCGTGGGCGACCACAGCTCGCCGCTGTCCAGGTCGCGAATATAGAAGGCCTCGCCCGGCGGCTCGCACACCGGGTCGTTCGACCAGGGCGTAAGTTGGTACTCGCGCGAGTTCACCGAGTAGGTGTTGCCCGAACCCGAGGCCGACACCAGGAAGCCGAAATGCGGATTGGCGATGACGTTGACCCAGGGTGCGGGCGTGACCTCGTTGTCCTCCAGCACGGTGAGGTATTCCTCGCCGTTCTTGGTGAACCCGCCCAGGCCGTTGAAAAAATCCAGGTCCGGGATGGGACGCAAGGAGCGGCGCGGGGGCGGCGGCACCGCGGCCACCACCGGCGGGCGCAGCGCGCCGGGCTCGGCCACCCGTGTCACCTGTGACTTGAGATCGCCGCGGCGGGCGATGATCACCACCCGTGCTGCCACTTGCAGGAGCTGCGCATGGCCGGCCGGCAGCAGGTCGCTGCGCAGCACGAACACCCGACCGCGCACGCCGTTGTCGCCGACGCGCGCTTGCGCCGCGCGCGCCAGTCCCTCCAGCGTCTGCTGCAGTTCGGAGACGTAAGATGCGCCGCGCTCGTTCAGGATGACCAGATCCACGTCCAGGCGTTTGGAGCGCCAGTACTCATGGGCCCGCAGCAGGTGGCGAATCACCGGCAGCTCCGAATCCTCGGCGATGCGCGTCAGCACAATGGGCAGATCGCCGGAAATGCCGTGCGTCCACAGCAGCCGCGGCCCGTCGCGGTTGGCTGCCAGCATGTCGGCGGGGGCGCGGAGCGAGGCGTCGGCATACAGAATGCGGTTGGCCAGGCGCTGGAACAGCTGCGCGTCCTCGAAACTGCTGTCAAGGTAGCGTAACTGCATCTGCGCCTGGGTCCAGGCCATGGTGCGCACGCGCTCCACCGCGCCGGCGTCGCGATGCTTGTCGGCAAGCTGCAGGGCCGCCTCGCGCGTGGGCGCCACCAGCGTCCAGAGCGAGAACACCGCCGTCTCGCCCGGCGGAATGCGCACGCGGCGGCGCAGGCTCAGGATGGGGTCGAGCACCGTGCCGCTGGTGTTGGACAAGGGGCGGGCGTCCATCACGGCGAGCGGATCGCGCAGCGAGCGGCCGCGACCGATGAACTGCGCGCGGTCGGTCTCGTACTGCTGCGCGCCGATCATAATGCCTTCGGCCACGCACACCTGCGCCGCCCACAGCGACACCTCGGTTGGGTCGCGCGGCCGGCGGTGCGCCAGCAGGATGCCGCTGTCGCCCACATACTCGGTCTGCACGAACATCTTGGAAAACGCCGGGTGCGCCGCGTCGGCCGAGGCCGGCGCCAGCGCCAGCTCCTGGTAGCTGGTGAACTCGATGTCGCGGCTCCGGTCGCCCTGGTTGGTCACCAGCACGCGCCGCACCTCGGCATCGTCCTCGTGTGAAACGATGACCTCCAACTGTGTGTGCATGTGGCCGTCGCGCCGCTGGATGCAGGCACGGTCCTCCAGGAATTCCACCTCGTACAGGTCGGGCTCGAGCCCCAGGGGCTGGAATCCCGCCGACCACACCTCGCCGCTCCCCACGTCGCGCAGGTACAGATAGCTCCCCCAGTCGTCGTACACCGGGTCCTCGCGCCAGCGCGTGATCGCAAGGTCATTCCAGCGCGAAAAGCCGGAGCCGGCGGCCGTGATCATCACCGTGTAGCTGCCGTTGGACAGCAGGTGCGTTCGTGGCGTGAGCAGGTGGGGGCTTTCGAAACGTCTGACCGCCACGGCGGGGTCGGTGTGCTCCCTGGCGGACCGGGCATCCTCGTCGGTGAACATCTGGCGGCGCGAGACCTCGTTCGGAAACCGCTCCTGCAACAGCAGTTCCGTGGCTTTGATCGGGGGCAGGGAGTGAAACCGGCGGCGCATCGAGCCGCGCTGCAACACATCCGCCAGCGACAGTAACACCATCGCCTGGTGATGCGCCATATAAGAGCGCACCACCACCGAGCGCTGCCCGTCGGGTACGCGCCGCGGGTTGAAATCCACGGCCTCATGCCAGCCGTAGCGGCCACGCGCGCCGAGCGCCTGGAGACGTGCGAAATTCTCCAGCGCCGCGCGCGGCTCCAGCATGGCGCCCAGCGCGGTGGCGTAGGGCGCCACCACCGACTCCTCGGCGAGCCCGCGCTTCAAGCCCAATCCCGGCACGCCGAAGTTCGAGTATTGATAGGTGAATTCCAGATCGCGGGCGTTGAAGCCCGATTCCGACACGCCCCAGGGCAGGCCGCGCCGCCGCCCATAGTCGATCTGGCGGCGCACGATGGCGCGCGCGGTGCGTTCCAGCAGGCTTTCCGGCGGTTCGTGCATGACCAGCACCGGCATCAGGTACTCGAACATGGAACCGGACCAGGAGATCAGCGCGGGGTCGCCGCCGGCGGAGGTCATGGGACGGCCGAGCAGGAACCAGTGCTTCACCGGCAGATCGCCCTTGGCGATGCCGACGAAGCTCGCCAGCCGCGCCTCGGAGGCGAGCAGGTCGTAGTAGCTCGGGTCGAGTTCGCGCGCCTCGACGCGGTAGCCGATGGACAGCAGCAGGCGCACCGGGTCGAGCAGGAAGGCGAAGTCCATGTCCCAGGCCAGCGCCAGGACCTGCCGGCCGATGGCGCCGAGCCGCGCGCGCGCGTCGGGCGCGTCCGTGTCCGCGCGGTGTTCCTCGATGCACACCTGCAGCGCGCGCGCCCAGCGCAGCAGCGGAGCGTGCTCGCCCTCGCCGCGCTCGTCGGTGAGCGCCTGCGCCATGTCGAGCAGATGCGCGGCCAAGGAGGCGGCCTCGGCCAGCATCGCGGCGGGCTCGCTCTCGGGCCGGGTGCACAGGTCCGCGATGGCATCCAGCGTTTCCAGCAGCCGCTGCGGCGGCAGGTGGTAACGCCGCGACTCCGCCGCCAGCAGTGTCGCGTAGTAGCGGGCCTGGCGCGCGGTGTCGAGAATGCCGGCGCGATATTCCGGATGCAACGCGCCGCCGGCGCGGGCCCAGTCCTCGCACACGCCGGCCAGCGTGAGCAGATGTCCCGCGAGGTTGCCGCTGTCCACCGACGACACGTACTTCGGCTCCAGCGTGCGCAGATCCTGCGTGTCGTACCAGTTGTAGAAGTGCCCGCGATAGCGCGGCAGGGTACGGAGCGTTGCGAGCGTCGCTTCCAGGCGCGCAAGCGCTGGATCGCGGCCGAGCCAGCCCATATCGCGCGCGGCCGCCACCGCCAGCAGGTACAGGCCGATGTTGGTGGGCGAGGTGCGCCGCGCCACCACGCCCTGCGGCGTCTCCTGGAAATTGTCCGGCGGCAGATGGTGATGCTGCGCGGTGACGAAGGTCTCGAAGTAATTCCAAGTCTGGCGCGCCATGGAACGTAAAGTCGCGCTTTCATCCGCGTTCAATTCCCGGCGCGCCGGCGTGCGCGCCGGCGTGCTCACCCGCCAGGCCACCAGCGGCGCCAGAATCCAGGCGATCAGCAACGGCCAGGAGGTCCACGATCCCGGCGTGGCCGGACGATCCGCCAGGATGATCAGCGTGGCGAGGCTCAGCAGCGCGCCGCCGCTCATGCTGCGCAGGAAATGCGCGGCATTGGCCTTGCGTTGCGCGGTTTCCGCGGCGGTGGTCCACTGCAGCAGCCGGCGCCGGGTGAGCCCCAAGCGCAGGAGCGTGCGCAGGATGGCATCCACGGCGTAGCAGGCGCGATCCATCAGGAAGGTGAGCCGCAGCACCAGCACGACCGCGGTCTGCCGGAGCTGCCGCAGGAGCCTGCGAAGGTAATCGCCCACCGTGTCCTCGGACAGCAGCGCCGCCTCGTCCGCCAGCGGCAGGAGCGGCGGCAACGCCAGCATGGCCAGCACGAACAGGATCCACACGGCCGGCGCGCCATTCAGCGCCACCAGCAGCAGCATGAGCACCGCGGCCGGGGCCGTGAGCGAGCGGCGCAGGTTGTCGATCATTTTCATGCGGCCGAGCATGGCGATGTGGCGGCGGCGCGGGCCGAAAATCCACGGCAGCAGCTGCCAGTCGCCGCGGATCCAGCGATGCTCGCGCGCCGCGGCCACGTCGTAACGGCCCGGATATTCCTCCACCACCTCGATGTCCGAGGCGAAGCCCGCGCGCGCGTACTCGCCCTCCACCAGGTCGTGGCTGAGCAGGGTATTGTCGGGCACGCGATCGTCCAGCGCCTTCTCGAACTCCGCCACCGCGTAGATGCCCTTGCCGGCGAAGGAGCCCGCGTCGAACAGATCCTGGTACACATCCGACACGGCATGCGCGTAAGGGTCGATGCCGCAGCGCCCGGCGAATGCGGCTTGAAACACGGTGCGGTCCCGCCCCTCCGGCAGCGCGCAGGTCACGCGCGGCTGCAGGATGGCATGCCCCGCGACCACGCGGCCGGCGGCGGCATCGAAGCGCGGCTGGCACAGCGGGTGCGCCATCTTGCCCACCAGCGAGCGCACCGTGCCCCGCGGCAGGCGCGTGTCGGCATCCAGGGTGATCACGTAGCGCACGCTGGGCGGCCGCAGCGGTTGGCCGTCGGTGGGCAGGAAGGTGGTGGGCCCGCCGCCGCTCAGCAGCCGGTTGAGCTCGCGCAGCTTGCCGCGCTTGCGCTCCCATCCCATCCAGCAATTTTCCGCGGCGTTCCACAGGCGGCGCCGGTGCAGCAGCAGGAAGCGCGGCTGCGCGCCGGCCTGGCCGTGGCGACGATTCAGCTCGCGGATGCCGCGCGTGGCCTGCTCCAGCAGCATCTCATCGTCGGGACAACTTTGGGTGGGCGCGTCGGTCCAGTCGCTGAGCAGCGCGAAATGCACGTGCTCGTCGGGATTGGCGAGGTAATGGATTTCCAGGTGCTCGAGGGCCTGCTCGATGACGGCCGGGCGCGACAGCAGGATGGGCATGACCACCAGCGTGGAACGGTCCGCCGGCACGCCGTCGGCCAGTTCCATCGCCGGCAGCACGCGCGGCGGGCAGCGATGCGTGACCCAGTAGTTCACCAGCGCCACGGCCGCATCGGCCGCCGGGAACAGCGCCAGCAATCCCAGCCACGGCGCCAGTTCTCCGGCGCCGGCGGCGGCATAATGCGCCACCCAGGGCACCGACAGCAGCAGCAGGGTGAAGGCGATGATGGCCAGCGCGTAACCCGGCAGGCCCACGCCGCGCAGCGCGCGGTTGACCACTTCCGACAGCGGAATGCGCGCTTCCAGCGTGCGCTCGAACGCCGCGCGCCCGGCCCCGATCAGCAGCAGGCCCGGATCGCAGCGCCGGGCCGCGCTCTCGGCCAGCAGCCGGCGCGTGACCTGCAGCTCCGAGTAGGGCGAACGGCGCGCCAGGGATTCGATGGCGTGGCGATACTGGTCGCGGGTGGTGAAGTCCATCAGCGCGAAGGCGCTGTCCTGCCGCAGCAGTTCATCCACGGCGCCGATGCTCTCGACGAACGGCGGCCAGTCCAGGTCGGCGAGCTGCTTGAGGCTGGTGATGACGTTGCGCACGCTGACATTGATGGCGCTCTGCTGCTGGTGTTCGTGGTGGACCAGCTCCTCGGCATGCTGGTGCTGCGCGGCCAGCCGCGCATTCAGCCAGTCCAGCGCGGGCAGCGCCACCGAGCCCTGGTCGCGCAGGCGCTGGAACAACTGCGCGGCCAAGGGGCTGGGCAGCGGCGTCGAGCCCAGCGCGCGGATTCCCGGCACGGTGGTGATGGACTCCGCCTGCGGCAGGGCGTCGACGATGGCATCGGCGCGCGCCAGCAGCGCGCGCCGCATCAGAAGGCTCGCGCACAGGCGGCGCAGGTTCTCGATGAGTACGATGCGCAAGGAGATGGAAATCGCCCACAGCTCGCTGATCTGGAGCGGCGCCACGCGCTGGTAGGCGCGCAGAAAGCGCAGCAGCACGTCGCGCTCGAAGCGGCTGTCGGTGTGCGCGACCTCGGCCCAGGCGATGGCGAATATGCGCGGCAGGCCGCGCATGTGGCCACCGGCGAGCTTGGGCAGCTGGCGGTAATAGCCGGCCGGCAGGTCGCGCCGCACCGAGCGGATCTGCGCATCCACGATGTGATAGTTGTCCACGAACCAGGACGAGGCCGGCGTGTCCACCGACTCATCGCCCGAGGTGGCGGAGAGCTGGGTGTAGTACTGGCGCAGGCGCGCCGCGTTGTCCTCGAGGCGGCGGTGCAGGGCGGAACCGCCGCGCGCGCCGGGCAGGATTTCATGGCCTTGGGCCAGTTGTTCGGCGAACTGCTCGATGCGCTCGACGCTGAAAATTTCCGCCCGGATGGGCGGATCAGAGTCGGGGGGAATACCCGCGTGCCGCCGTGGCCTCGGCCATGAGAATTGCTTCAATAGTTCCGCTCCCGGCTGCCGGGAGGCACTATCGGGCGCCGCCTACCGGGCGGCAATCGGCCGCCGTCGGAGACGGCTGTCGGCGGTATCCTACGGCGTTTTGGGTGCGGTTACGCCCGCGCCCGCAAATGCGCAGCGGCCACCACCGTGCCGGCGATCATCAGACCCCAGCCCAGGAGCGGCGCCCACGGAAACACCACCAGGGCGGTCGCGCCGCCCAGCCAGATCGCGACGCCCAGCAGCACGCTGTCGCGCCGCCGATGGCCACGCCGGATTTCATCACGCAGTTCCTGCAGTTCCGTGGAATGCACCGACAGCGCGAAGCGCCCTTCCGCGGCCTCGCGGGTCACGCTCTGGAACACCGCCGGCAGGAGTCTTGCCGCCTGCAGCACATCCGGCAGCTGGCGGCGCAGCTGCTTCGCCATGCTCAGCGGACTGACGCGCTCGCGCATCCAGGCGCGCAGCACCGGCTGCGCCGTCTTCCACAGGTCGAGCTGCGGATACAACTGGCGCCCCAGGCCCTCGATGTTCAACAGCGTTTTTTGCAGCAGAATGAGCTGGGGCTGGATCTGCATGTCGAAACGCCGCGCGGTCTCGAACAGGCGCAGCAGCACCTGCGCGAAGGAGATCTCGGCCAGCGGCTTGTTGAATATGGGTTCGCACACGGTGCGCACCGCCGATTCCAGTTCGTCCAGGCGCGTACTGCGCGGCACCCAGCCCGATTCGATGTGCAGGGAGGCGATGCGCCGGTAATCTCGGTCGAAGAAGGCCATGAAATTTTCGGCCAGATAATGCTGGTCGCGCTCCTGCAGCGTGCCGACGATGCCGAAGTCGACGGCCGCGTAGCGCGGATTTTTCGGATCATCCACCTGCACGAAGATGTTGCCCGGGTGCATGTCGGCGTGGAAGAAATTGTGGCGGAACACCTGGGTGAAGAAGATTTCCACGCCGTTTTCGGCCAGGCGCGCGATGTCGGTGCCGCGCGCCTTCAGTTCCTCGATCCGGCTGATGATGATGCCGTGGATACGTTCCATCACCAGCACGTCGCGCCGGCACAGATCCCAGTACACCTGCGGCACGTACAGGAGCGAGGACCCGGCGAAATTGCGCTTCAACTGCGCCGCGTTGGCAGCCTCGCGCATCAGGTCGAGTTCGTCGAACACGGTCTTTTCGTACTCGGCCACCACCTCGCGCGGCCGCAGCCGCCGCGCGCCGGCCCAGTAGCGATCGGCCAGCCCGGCGAGCGCGTGCAGTACGTCGATGTCGCGGCGGATGACCTGGTGCATGCCAGGCCGCAGCACCTTGACCACCACCTCGGTGCCGTTCTTCAGGCGCGCCGTATGCACCTGCGCGATGGAGGCGGCGGCGATGGGCGTGGGCTGGAAGTCGTCGAAGAAGGATTGCACCGGACCGCCGAGGGAGGCCTCGATGGCGGCCTGCGCCTGCTCGCCCGGAAACGGCGGCACGCGATCCTGAAGCTTGGCCAGTTCGTCGGCGATGTCTGTCGGCAACAGATCGCGGCGCGTGGACAATGCCTGGCCGAATTTCACGAATATGGGTCCGAGCTCTTCCAACGCCAGTCGCAGGCGCTCGCCGCGCGAGACGCCGCGAATACGTTGGAACCAGGTCCAGGGTGAAAGCAGCAGCAGGAAGCGCATCGGGCGGAACAGGTGCGTTTCGCGCACGTATTCGTCCAGACCGTGCCGCACCAGCGCGCGCTGGATCACCAACAGCCGCCACGCCACCTTGAGGCGCATCAGCGGGCCATTCCGCGCTCGAGTAGCGCGAGGCGCGCCTCGATTCGATCGGCCGTCTCACGCGCCTGATCCACGCCG
>JAFEGC010000101.1 GCA_018240265.1 Pseudomonadota bacterium
GAGCCGTATGGTCTCGCGGCCGTTCACGCTGTAACTGCCTGAGGTCGGGCGGTCCAGGCATCCGAGGATGTTCATCAGCGTGGATTTGCCGGAACCCGAAGCGCCGACGATGGCCACCATCTCGCCTGCATCGATGGAGAGGTCCACGTCCTTGAGCGCGGCGAACACGCCGTCACCGGCCGGATACTCGCGCCGGACCTTGTGCAGCCTCAGCATGGCAGAATCGATCAACGCCTCATCTCACATCGGCGGCGGGCCCATGCCGCGGCGGGGCATGGCGCTGGTCGGAGTGGCGCTGGCCTCGCCCACCACCACGTTGTCACCGGCCGCAAGGCCCTCGATCACCTCGGCGGTGACGTTGTTGTTGAGACCGACGCGGATGCGGCGCGGTTCGGCGCGGCCGTTCGCGTTCTGCACCTGCACCAGGTAACGTCCGTCGCGCGATCGCTCGCCGAGCGCGGTGGCCGGAATCTGCAGCACGTCGTGCTTCGAAGCCAGGATGATGGTGACCTGCGCCGTCATCAGCGCGCGCAGCCGGCCATCCTCGTTGGGCGCATCGAACAGGCCGTTGTAGTAGATGGCCGTGGACGAATTGCCGCTGCTGGCCGAGGTGCTGGCGCTGTTGCTGCTCACCTCGTTGACGATGGACTCCGGCGCCGGCTCGATCTGCCGAAGCTTGGCCTGGTAGCGATGGTCCGGATCGCCCAGGATGGTGAAGTACACCGGCTGGCCGACCTTGACCTTGATGACGTCCGCCTCGGAAATCTCCGCCTTGATGGTCATGATGTCGAGCTGCGCCAGGATGACGATGGTAGGCGCGGTCTGCATGGCATTCACCGTCTGGCCCTGCTTGGTGACGATGGATACCACCACGCCGTCCATGGGTGCGGAGATGCGCGTGTAGCCGAGGTTGACCTCGGCCGTGCTCACATTGACCCGCGCCTGTTCGATCTGCGCATCGTAGGAGGCGATGTCGGCGCGCGCCGCCTTGAGCGCGGCCTCCGCGGCTTCGAAGTCCGCGTGCGAGGTGGCCTCGCCCGCCACCATCATCTGCTGGCGCTTGTATTCCAGCTCCGCCTTGGCCAGCGACGCCTGGCTCGCGGCCCGCTGCGCCTGGATGGTGGCGAGCTGGGCGCGCGCGGTTTTCAACGTGTTGGTCTGGGTCTGCGCATCGATCTGCGCGATCAGATCGCCCTTGTGCACGCTCTGTCCCAGCTCGACTTTCAGCGCTTCCAGCCTTCCTGACACCTGCGCGCCGACGCTGACCAGCTGCTTGGGTTCGAGCGTGCCGGTGGCGACCACGGTCTGCTCCAGATCGCCACGCGTGACCTCGGCGGTGAGCAGCGCAGGCCGCGCCGGCCCGGAGAAGAACACGCGCCACAGCAGCAGGATCACGGCCAGGACGGCTATGGCAAGCCCGATCATGGTTCGACGTTGGATCGACATCCGGCCAGTATGCCGTGACCAGGCACGACCGTGGGTCAAGAAGTCTCAAGTAGGTGTCAACGACCGCGCGATACCGCCCAAAACTGCGACAATGCCGGCATGAGCGATTCCAAAACGGTGATCATCATCGGCGGCGGATTCAGCGGCGCCTTGTTCGGGCTGAAGCTCCATCGGCAGTGTCCCGGCTGGCGCATCATCATCGCCGAACCGAGAAAACGTCTAGGACGCGGTGTGGCCTACGGCGCCTGCGATCCCGGGCATCTGCTCAACGTGCCGGTGAGCCGCATGGAAGTGGGGCTTTCGCCCAGCTTCACCGACTGGCTGCGCGAGCGCGCGGAACTCATTCCCGAGGCGCTGGTGGAAAGCGCGCTGGATCTGTCCGCGGCCTACGTGCCGCGGCGGCTGTTCGGCGACTACATCGAGGAGCGTGTGAACGCTGCGCTGGACAACCGTTCGCTCACCGGCCTGTCCAGCGTGCGCGGCGAAGTGGTGCGTCTGTTGCAAGACGGGCGCGGCGTGCTGCTCAACGACGGCCGGCAGATCCGCGCCGATATCGTCGTGCTGGCCATGGGCAATCTCCCACCGCGGCCACCGGCAGGACCCGATGCCTGGCTGTATGACACGGGTTTTTTCATTCCCGATCCCTGGGCTGCCGATGCCTTCGCCGATATCGAGCCCGATGAACCCTTGCTGCTGCTCGGCACGGGGCTCACCACCGTGGACATCGTGCTGCGTTTACGGCAGGCCGGTCATCGCGGCGCCCTGCTGGCGTTGTCGCGGCGCGGCCTCACGCCGCGTGTGCATATGGGCGGCGGTTCGTGGCCCGAATTCCTGCGCGGTGATTTTCAGGCCTCGGCGCGCGCGCTGACGCGACTGGTACGCGCGCAGATCGAAGCGGCGGCGGCGCGCGGCATTCCCTGGCAGCGCGTGTTCGACGCAGCGCGTCCGGCGGTGCCGGCCGTCTGGAATGCGCTGGATACGTTCAGCCGGCGCCAGTTCCTGCGCCACCTGCGCCCGCGCTGGGACATTCACCGCCATCGCATGGCGCCGCGCGTGCAGGCCGCGTTCGAGCGGCTGCGGGCGGAAGGAACGCTGGAGGTGATGGCGGGCCGCATCGCGGGCTACCGCCCGCAGGGACATCGCGTCGAGGTCACGATCCAGCGGCGCGGCGGCGGCACGCGCGTGTTCCCGGCGGGGCACGTGATCAACTGCACCGGACCCGGCGGAGATTTTCAGCGTATCGCCATTCCGCTGATCGCGGAACTGCGCGAGCGGCGACTCGCCGTGCCGGATGCGCTGGGCGTGGGCCTCGAGACCCGCGATTGCGCGGTCATCGACGGCGCGGGCGAGGCATCCTCATGGTTGTATGCCCTGGGTCCGCTGACGCGCCCGGCGTGGTGGGAAATCATCGCCGTGCCGGAGATCAACCTGCAGATCGAGCGGCTGGTGGCCCAGCTCAGCGGTCCAGGCGCGGCGGCCAAGCTGACCGCCGCGGATTTCCGTGACATGGGCGGCGGTATCTGATCACTCCGGCAGCGCCACTCCGGAACCACCCATCTCCGCCGGCATGTCCTTCATTTTCGGTTGGCCGTCGTGGATGCGCAGCACCGTCTCCTGGTAATGCACATGCACGCCCGGCTCGAACTTGAGCTTGGGCAGCATGGCTGCGTACACATCCACCAGCCCCATGGTGGGATGGTCGGTGAACAGGTGGCCGCCGCACCGGGTGCACCACTTGCGATAGCTGATCGGCGTCTTGTTGTAGGTGCCGATGCTGCCGGCGCCGTGGGTGATTTTCAGCGCCTCCGGCTTCCACAGCGTGAACGCATTGACCGGCCCGGCCGACCAATGCCGGCAGGAACCGCAATGGCAGTAACCCATGCCTACCGGGTCGCCGGTGACCTGAAACTGGACCTCGCCGCAGAAGCACTGCCCCTGATATACGCTATGACTGCTCATCGATATTTCTCCTCGTAAGATGGCCGCACCGGCTGGGCGCGGCGGAGGTTTGAGAACATGAACCTGCAGATTTACGGGCACCCGTTTTCGTCATATTGCCAGAAGGTGCTGATCGCGCTCTACGAAAACGCCACGCCGTTCCAATTCCGGCACATCCGCTGGGATGACGCGCTATGCGTGGCCGAGTTCGAGCGCCTGTGGCCCTTGAAGCGCATGCCGGTGCTGGTGGCCGGCGCTGCTGGCGTTGTCCTCAGGCGATGCCGCCGCTCACGGCGATGATCTGGCCGGTGATGTAGCCGGCTTCTTGCGAACTCAGGAACTGCACCAGCGCCGCGACCTCATCCGCGGTGCCCGCGCGCTGCATGGGCACGAGCTGCGCGATGCGCGCCGCATCGAAGGCCGGCGCGCTCATGGGCGTGTCGATGATGCCGGGCGCCACGGCGTTCACGGTGACGCCGCGGTTGGCCACTTCCTGCGCCAGGGATTTCGTGGCCGAGTTCAGCGCGCCCTTGGCGGCCGAGTAGTTCACCTGGCCGCGGTTGCCGACCAGCGCGCTCACCGATGAACAGGTGATGATACGGCCCCAGCGCGTGCGGATCATGGGTAACAGCAGCGGCTGGGTGACGTGGAAAAAGCCGTGGAGCGAGACGTCGATGACCGAGCGCCACTGCTGTTCGCTCATGCCGGCGAGCACCGCGTCGGCGTGAATGCCGGCGTTGTTCACCAGGATCTGCACCGCGCCGGCTTCGAGCACGCCCTCGAGCGCGCGGGTCGCCGCCGCCGCGTCGGTGACGTCGAAACACAGGCTCTGCGCGCTGCCGCCGGCCGTTACGATCTCGCTCACCACCGCATCCGCCGCCGGACCGTTGCGATGGGCGTGCACGTACACGTGATGACCGGCCGCGGCCAGACGCCGGCAGATGGCGGCGCCGATGCCACCGCTTCCGCCGGTGACCAGCGCGCGCCTCGAAACTCGGGGCTTCATGGGCCGCTAGATTACCCGATTCCGCAATCGCCCCACATCGAGCACCACGGCCGCGCGCCCCGACAGCAACGCCCGCTCCTGTGCGTCCAGGTCGAACTGGTACAGGATGGTCACTTCATCGCCGCTCAGCCGGCGGCTGCGCACCCGCAGGGCGCCGGGCAGATCGTCGAGGCGGTCCACGTGCAGGCGTACGTCGCGCACCGAGGCCAGGTACCCCGGCGCGGTGGCATGGCCGGCCAGCAGGGCGCCATGCAGGGCCATGGACTGCGCGGCATATTCGATGCCGCTCACCGCGGGCAGCAGGCCGCGCGCGCGTAGCGGGTTGGCGGGGTCGAGATGCGTGCGCGTGGCGCAGGTGATGGTCTCGCCGTCCCAGGCCATCACCTCGTCCAGCAGGCACATGCCGTCCTGGTGCGGGATGTGCCGCGTGATCCAGGCGCGGCCCCGGCTCATACTCTCACCGTGACGGCCAGGTGGAGGGGCGCGAGATAGGGCAGGACCACTTCGCCGGCAGTGCCGCAGTCGCCGGCGCCTGCTTGCGCGTCCGCGGCGCCGGTGCCCGCCTGCGCCCGTGCGCTTTCGGCGCCGATGCTCTCGCCCACGCCGGCGTGCGCCAGCCGTTCGAGCAGCGGCAGCACGGCCGCCGCCGGAATGCTGTGGCATTGCGAGTCCAATTCCGCGAGGCGAATGCGGCTCACCGGCGCGTGTCGCAATCGCAGCTCAAGAAGCGCGCCGCCGCCCGAACTCTCCGGCGCCAGCAGCAGCGCGACCGCGAAGGCATCCGCGATGGGACGCTTGGCGCGGAGCGGTGGCGGATAGGGCGTATCGTAGGCAACCAGCAGCACGCGTTCCGTCGTCTGCGTGCATTGCACCGCCGCTTCGAGCAGCCCGGCGGCGAAGCTCGCATCGAAGGCGCAGAGCACGTTGCTGGCGCGCATGCAGCCGGTGGCGATGCTCCAGTAGCCGGCCGGCGCGTTGTGGACCGAGTTGTGAAAGCGCGTGGGCGAGACTTCGCGCGTCGAGCCCGCCAGCACCTCGCAGATCTCGTGGCAGTTCTGGCTGTCGCCGCCGGAGGAGGCGAACACGCTGAGTAGCCGCGCGGCATCGGCCCGCGCCGCCTGCACGGCCTCCAGGCCGCAGGCCAGCACCAGCTTCACGGAAGTGGTGGTGCGCCGCCGCTCGGCCGGCGGCAGCATCGAGGCCGCGGGAACCTGCGTGGGCGCGGGCGCGTAGGGCGCCTCGCCGCGCAGAATCGCGGCGCATTGCGCCCAGCTTTCCAACCCGGGTCCGCGCACGCCGATGCCCTGTACACGCACGCGCATCACGGGGCACGCCCGAAAATGAGACTGCAATTGGCGCCGCCGAAACCGAACGAATTGCTCAGCACCCGCCGCAGCGGCTGGCGCCGATGACGTCTCACGTAATCGAGCTGCAGCGCGGGCTCGACCTGGCGTACGTTGAGTCCCGCCGGCAGCAGTTGCTGTTCGATGGCCAGCAGGCAGATCACCGCTTCCAGCGCACCGGCCGCGCCCAGCGTGTGGCCGGTGGCCGCCTTGGTGGAGCTGCAGGGCGTGGCGCCTGCGAACAGCGCGTTGACCGCCATGCTCTCCGCCTTGTCATTGCCCGGCGTGCCGGTGCCGTGCAGATTGATGTAGTCGATGTGCCGCGCGTCCAGCCCCGCGGCCTCGAGCGCCGTGCGCATGGCGAGCTGAGCGCCCAGCCCTTGCGGATGCGGCGACGACATGTGGTACGCATCGCTGCTCTCGCCGGCCCCAAGCAGCGCGAGACCGCCGGCGCCAGGCGGCTCCCGCTCCAGTAACACGAAGGCGGCGGCCTCGCCGATGGACAGGCCGTCGCGCGCCGCGTCGAAAGGCCGGCAGGGCTGGGCCGAGGTGAGCTGCAGCGAGTGGAACCCGTACAGGGTGGTCAGGCACAGCGAGTCCACGCCGCCCACCAGTGCCGCATCGATCAATCCCGCCTCGAACAGGCGCGCGGCCTGCGCGAACACCTTGGCACTCGATGCGCAGGCGCAGGACACCGCGGCGGCCGGACCCGCAAGCCCCAAGTACTGTCGCGCGAACTCCACCGCCGAAAACGAGTTGTGCGTGGTGGCGTAGTTGAAGTCGGCGGGGAGCGAGCCGTCGGCACCGCGGCGGCGATAGGCGAGCTCGGTCTGCAGGATGCCGGAGGTGCTGGTGCCGATGAACACGCCGACGCGCTCCGCGCCGTGGCGCGCAACACTCGCCCGCACCGCCTCATCCAGCCCGTCCCGGCGCAGCGCCAGCAGCGCGAGCCGGTTGTTGCGGCAGTCGAAGCGGGCGAGCTCGGCCGGCAGCCGCGCTTCGTCCACGCCCGCGGCTTCGCCGACGTACGTCGCAAGCTCGATGGTGTCGAACCGGCAGGGCGCGAGCCCCGAGCACTCTTCGATCAACGCGGCGCGCGTGGCGGCGAGACCCGCGCCCAGGCAGCTCACCGCCGTGTAACGGGTGACGAAGGCGGGCCTCATGCGGCGCGCGCGATCAGCAGCGTATTGGCGAAGGAGCTGCCGCTGCTGCGCTCCTGCGCCTGCGCCTCGAATCCGCAACGGCGCAGCAGCGTAAGCCAATCCGGCACGCTGCGGCAGGAAATGTGCGGGATGCGCCCATCGCGCGCGAAATCATTGAGTCGATCCACCCAGCGCGCCAGCCGGTAGGAAAATCCCGAGCTGGCATTGGCAATGCGCAGCAGCAGCACGCCGCCGGCCGGCAGACAGGCGCGGATGTGTTCCAGCCGCTGGCGCTGCTCGGCGTAGTCGATGAAGTGCAGCGCATCCAGAATCGCCACGGCATCGGCGCCGCTGCAGTCGGCATCGCGCAGATCCTGCACCTGGAAATCCGCATGCTCGCCCAGCGCGGCGCGCGCGCGGGCGATGCTGGTGGCGCGCAGGTCCACGCCGCGCGTGCGCATCAAGACCGGCGGCTCGGGCCAGTTCGTCGGCCACGGCCCCTGCCGGCGTTGCGCCCGCGCGGCCAGCAGCCAGGCGGTGAGCAGGCCTTGGCCGCAGCCCAGGTCGATGAGGTTGCGGCAGCCGGACAAGGCACCCGAGAGCAGCACGTCGGTGAACAGCGGGTCGGACTTGAGTTTGAAATGCGCGAAGTAGAAGGCGAAACGGTCGGCGCCGTCGAAATACGCGCTGGCCCGCGCGCAGATTTGTTCGCGGACGGCTTGCGCGGTTGCGGGCACGGCTACGACGCTCATGCGGTCGATTGCGGCAGCGTCACCGGCGAGAGGTTCGCGCGGCGTACATCGCTCATCAGTAACGGCAGCACCTCCAGTATCACCGGCACACCCGCCGGCGTATGCGCGGCGCGGCCGTCGTGCAGCAGCAGGATGTCGCCGGCGGCGAGGTTGCGCGCCAGCATGCGATGCACGCGCGCGGTGTCGCCATTCAGCGTGTCGAAGCCGCGACGGGTCCAGCTCGCAAGCGTGAGATCCAGCTTCGCCAGCAGGTAGTCGAGGAACGGGTTGCGCAGGCCGGCGGGCGCGCGAAAAAATCGCGGGCTCACGCCGGTGACCTGCGCGATGCCATCCTGCGCCTCGCGGATCTCGCGCTCCATGCGCGCAGGTCCCAGCAGGGAGAAATACCAGGGATGATGCTGGCTGTGATTCTCGACGCTGTGGCCGCGCCGGCAGATCTCGCGCGCGAGCACCGCCTGCGCCTGGAGTTTCGCGCCCACGCAGAAAAAGGATGCCCGTACGTCCAAGGTATCGAACAGGTCCAGCAATCGCGGCGTGACCTCGGGGTCCGGGCCGTCATCGACGGTGATGGCGATCTCCCCGCGCGCGGCGGCGCGCGGCGGCAGGCCCACCCAGTTCGGACCCAGCAGCCGGCTGCGCGGCAGCAGCCCGCCGGCGGTGAGCACGGCGTGATTGACAACTACCGCCCCCAGCGCCCACGGCCAGTTGCCGGGCCGCGCGGCCGCGTACAGCGCCGCGCCGGCATGCAACAGCGCCGAGGCCGGCAGCGCCGGAGCGGGCCGCCAGCGCAGGCTCATGCGCGCCTGCCCGGGCCGCCGCCCCACAGCAGGGCCGAGCAACCCAACGCCAGCAGCGCGCCCGGCGCCACGGTGCGGCCGAGGGCGCCGAGCACCGGCACTTCCGAACTGGCCAGGATGCCGAAGGCGATGACCGTGCACAGGTTGGCGATCAGGAGCGAGGCGAGCGTGGAAGCGGAATCCATTCGAGCGAAGAACAGCGCATAGTTGGAGCCGATGGCGACCACCAGCAACATGCCGATCAAATGCAAAATCGTCAACTGCTGGCCGGCCAGCACCAGGAGCGCGGCGCAGACGGTGACGGCGATGAACAGCGGCGCCAGCACCCGCAGGAGCTGGCGCATATCGCGCAG
>JAFEGC010000102.1 GCA_018240265.1 Pseudomonadota bacterium
AAGCGCGGCGTGACCGGGTGCTCGGTGATCTTGCCGGTGCTATTCACCGGAGGTCCGAACAGCACGAAGCCGCTGTACTGAGCCGTGCCCTGGTATTCGACCTTCGATACGCGCAGGCCGCCGATCAGTTTGAATTTATCGGTGAGCTTGAAATCCACGTTCGTGAACAGCGCCAGCTGCTTGTCGACGGAATTGAAGGGATCCTGGCGGTAGATGTAACCATCGGAATCCGGCACACCGAAGAAGGCCAGGAGCGAGGGATCGTACACGTTCTCCACGGTGTTCTCCCGGGCGCGCTGGAAGAACACGCCGACGGTCCAGTTGAACCGGGCCGCGGCGTCGGAGGATTGCAAGCGGATCTCCTGGGTGAAGTTCTTCTGCTGGTCGGCCCATTGCGTGGGAGCCGCGTTGTCACCGGTGTCGAAAAACGGTGTACCCAGAAAAATCGAGCGGTCGAACTGCGTGTAGTCCGAGTAGCCGGCCTGGCTGCGATCGTAATATGAGGTATTGGAAACCAGCTGCGCCGCTCCCAGGTCCCACTCGATTTTCAGCGCCGAGACCGTGAACCGGTCATTGCCGGTTCCCGCCACCTCGGCGCCACTCCGGAACGAGCCAAAGAACAAGTCATTGGCGGTTTCGGAACTGCCCGGCGCGATGGACCAATAGGCCGAATTGCCGTCCACGGTGCGCTTCTGGTAATAGACCGACGGCGTCACCGACAGCTTGTCGGTCACCGCCCATTTCAGCGCCAGGCGGGCGGTGACGGTCTTGTTGGAGTTGGCCCGCTTGTCGATCAGCGTACCGGTGCGCCAGTCGTACCGGTCGATGTAGCCGCCTTCATGCCGCCCGGAGACGCTGGCGCGGAAGGCCAACTTGTCCTCGATGATGGGCGCGCCGCCGGCCACGCCCAGTTCATAGATCGGGTCGCCATGCTGCGTGCCCGCGCCCTCGGCCCGCACGTACAGGCTGCTGCGCGTGAGGTTGGGCTCGGGCGTGATGAAGCGCAGAGTACCGCCCTCGGAGCCCGCGCCGAACAGCGTGCCCTGCGGACCGCGCAGCACTTCCACGCGCTCCACGTCGAACAGCGCGGGGTAGGCGCTGAAGGTGCCGAAGGACAGGTGCCGGCTCTGGATGGGCGTGTCGTCGATGTACAGGCCGGTGGTGGCGGCGCCCGCAGAGGAGTCGATGCCGCGGATGGAGATGTTGGAACTCTCGAAGTTGTTGTTCACCGCGCCACGCGTGAACGAAATGCTGGGCGTGAGCCGCGCCACGTCGTCGATGCTGCGCGTACCCTGCGCATCCATGGTGGCCTGGCTCATCACCGACACGCTGATGGGCACGTCCTGCAGGCGTTCGGTGCGGCGCTGCGCCGTGACGACGATTTCCTCCAGGCCCGACTCGGTTGTGTCGGCACACTGCCCCACCGCGGGCAGCGCCAGGAGCATGGACAAGGCAACCAGGCGATACACGGACATTTCATCCCCCCGTTGGTAATGGCCGCCCGTTCCCATCGCGGGCGGTCGGCTCTACACTTTAATACGCGCGAGCCACGCGGACCCGCCACGTCGGTTTGGCGGCCGGCCCGACGCTCGCGCGTATCCGCAAAGTAATCACCTTCGAACGACAAGGGGACGAGATGAGCGCGCGTGGCACGATGATCGGTTTGTGGCTGAGCCTGGGGTTGTGGCAATGGGCCGCCGCGGCGCCCCCACCCGCGGATTTACTGCTGCTGCATGGCGCCATCTACACGGTCGACCAGGAGCATCCCTGGGCGCAGGCCGTGGCGGTGCGCGCCGGCAAGATCGAATTCGTCGGCAGCGACGCGGCGGCCGCGGCCTATCGCGGATCCGCGACCCAGGTGGTCGATCTCAAGGGCCGGTTCGCCATGCCCGGCCTGGTGGACATCCACGAGCATCCGGTCATGGGCGGCCTCAAGACCTTGTACGAGTGCAACTTCCCCTTCACCGCCAAACCCGCCGACATCGCCGCCGCGGTCAAGGCCTGCGCCGCCAAGGCCGCACCCGGCGCCTGGGTTCGCGGCGGCCAGTGGGGCTCGAGCTTCTTCGTGCAGAACAAGCTGGAATCCCCGCGCGCCTTCCTGGACGCGGTTTCCGGCGATCATCCGGTGTATTTGTATGACGATTCGGGACACAACGGCTGGGCCAACAGCGCCGCGCTGAAGGCCGCCCAGGTGGACAAGTCCACGCCCGACCCCGCCGGCGGCACCATCGTGCGCGATGCCAAGGGCGAACCCAATGGCGTGCTGCTGGAGACCGGCGCACGGGTGTTCGACAAGGTGATCCCGCGCTGGAACGATGAGCAATTCAAGGCCGCGGCCCGCGAAGCGGTGCGCGAGGACAACCAGTACGGCCTCACCGCGATGAAGGATGCCGGCGCGCCCTTCGATGCCTCCGGGCTGGCGTTCAGCTCGCTGGACAAGGCCGGCGAACTGACCATGGACGTGGCCGTGTGCGCGCGTACGCCGTACGGCGATCGCAAGGCGCCGCTCGACTACGCCGCCATCGAGACGCAGCGGGAGCGGTTCCGCACCGCGCATGTGCACACCGAATTCGTCAAGCTGTTCCTCGACGGCGTACCCACCGAGGCGCGCACCGCCGCGATGCTGGAGCCGTACGTGGCCGATGCCGCGCACGGCGCTCACTTCAAGGGCGAGCTGCATATCGACCCGGCACTGCTCGCGCGCGACGTCACCGAGCTGGACAAGCGCGGCTTCACGGTCAAGATGCATGCGGCGGGCGACGGCTCGGTGCATGCCGGCCTCGACGCCGTGGCGGCGGCGCGCAAGGCCAACGGCAACAGCGGCCTGCATCACGAGCTGGCGCATGCCGGCTACGTCGAGCCCAGCGACATCCCGCGGTTCGCGCAGCTGGACGTGATCCCGGATTTCTCGCCCATCATCTGGTATCCCTCGCCCATCATCCAGTCGGTGATCAACGCGGTGGGGCCGCGCGGCCAGCATTACTGGCCGACGCGCGATCTGCTGAAGGCCGGCGCCTTGATCGCCACCGGCTCGGACTGGCCCGCGGCGGTGCCCGATCAGAATCCGTGGATGGGAATCGAGGCGCTGGTGACGCGCAAGGACCCGCGCGGCATCACGCCGGGGAGCCTGTGGCCCGAGCAGGCGGTAAGCCTGGACGAGGCGCTCAAGATCTACACGCTCAACGGCGCGCGGGCGCTGCGGCTGGAATCGCGCATCGGCTCGCTGCAGCCCGGCAAGTCGGCGCAGATCATCGTGCTCGATCGCAATCCCTTCAAGATTCCGGCGGCCGACATCGGCGACACCCAGGTGCGCATGACCTACTTCGAAGGCAAGCTGGTCTATTCGTCCGAACGGTAATGGTAGGTGACCGCGAGGCCCAGGGTGCGGGGCCTCGCGGTGATGATGTACAGAAGCGGCGTGCCGCCGGCGCCGAGGCCCACGTCCTGGTTGATGGTCAGCCGCGGTTGGCGGTCGAACAGATTCTGCGCGGTGAGCGCGATGTCCCAGCCGCCGCCGCGTGCGCCCATGCGCAATCCCGCGGTGCTTTGCGCGGGGATCCCGGCGAACCAGTCGGGGTTGCCGCCGTCGAGCGGATTCATGGTCGGCACGGTGCCGTTCTGACGCGCGGCGTATTGGAAATCCATGCGCGCGTAGGCATCCCAGGAGCCGGCCGGCCGGCGAGCTTCGGCGAACATCGACACCATCCAGGGTGAGGCCACCAGATGATCTCCGGCCTGCACCAGTGACAGCGCCGAGGGCGCGAGGCGCACCGTGCGCGTGTACACGGCATCGGTGAATCCGCCGCTGAGGCCGAGCGTCAGGGCATCGTTCCAGCGATACTGGAACTGCAGATCCAGGCCGCGGCTGCGCGCCTGCCCGAGGTTGGCGACGAACTGGAAACCGCAGGCCGTCAACGGCACCGCTTGCTGGATGTCGGCCCAGCTTATCCAGTACAGGCTGGCATCGAGCAGCAGGCGGCGCTCATCGCGCGCGAGCTTGGCGCCGATTTCATAGCTCCAGACGCTGTCGGCGGCGTAGTCCGGCGCCACCCGCGTAAGACCGATCGAACCCAGGGCGCTGTCCGGGCCGCCCTCGCAGAGCTGGCCCACCGCCGCGTTGGCGCCACCGATGCGATAACCCTTGGCGAGCGTGGCGTAGAACAGATCATCGCCGCTGGGTGTCCAGGAAAGTCCCAGCTTGGGAGTGAACGGGTTGTCGATCTGCCGGCCGCGGCTGTACACCGGCTGTCCCACCACGGGTCCTGCGAAAAAAGCCTCACCTTCGAAACGCGCGTGCGTGAAGCGCAGGCCGAGCGTGAGCTTGAGATGCTCGTCCAGGTGCCAGTCGGCCTGGCCGAACACGGCGAGCTGCGTGTCCACCGAACTGAACGGGTCCTGATAGTAAACGTAGCCGCCTCCATAGGAGGCCAGGCGGAGCTGCTCGACCAAGGCGGGGTCGAAGACATTTTCCACCGTGTTCTCGTGCGCGCGTTGCGCGAAAATGCCGGCGGTCCACGCGATCCGCGCATCGTCCGGCTGCGACTCCAGGCGCAGTTCCTGGGTCCAGTTGCGCTGCTCATCCGCCCAGGACGTCGGCGCCACCACGCCGGCCGGCGCAAACGGATTGCCGAGAAACACCGCGCGGTCGTACTCGGCGTAATCCGTGACCGCCGACTGCCGCCGGTCGAAATACGAGGTGTTCGACGTCAGGCGCAAGGACCCGATGTCCCAGTTCAGGCGCAGCGTCGAGAGCGCGAAGGCATCGGTGCTGGGATTGGCGGTGGCATTGCCATTTCGGAGCGGTGCGTCGAATTGCCCCCGGGTGGGATCGGCGCTGCCGGGGACAAGCGCCCAGAATGCGGCGGTGTCGTTCACCCGGCGCTGTTGATAGAAGAACGATGGCGTCACCCACAGCGTCTCGCCCACCGCCCATTTCAGCGCGATGCGCGCGGTGCGGGTCACCGCGCTGTTGGAATCCGCCGCGCTCACCGCCCGCCGATGCCAGTCGATGCGGTCCACGTACCCGCCGTCGCGCCGCAGGGACGCCGACATGCGCAGACCCAGCCGATCCTCGATCAGCGCGCCGCCGGCCGCCGCGCCGTACTCGAAACCGGGAGCCCCATGTGCCGTGTCGGAAAATTCCGCGCGAGCGTACAGCATCTGCCCGGCGAGCGGAGGCTCGGGCATGATGAACCGCACCGTACCGCCCTCGGAACCGGCGCCGAACAGCGTGCCCTGGGGTCCACGCAGGATTTCCACGCGCTCGATATCGAACAGCGTCGGATAGGTTAGGCCGACACGCTCAGGGGAACATCGCGCATGCGCTCGGCCCGGCGTTGCGAGGTGACGATGATCTCGCCCAGCGCACCGGCATCCGAGTCGTTCGCCGTTGCCGGCGCCGGCCGCGGCCGCGCGTTGCCGGGCGGCGCGACTGCCTTGCGGATGACGATGACGTTGGCGCCGGATGCGCGCGCTTCCAGGGCGCTGCCCCGCAGCAAGGTCGCGAGCGCTGCGCGCGGCGTCAGCCATGCATCTATCGCCCTGCTGCGGATGCCGGCGACCAGTTCCGGGTCGAACAGTATCTGCAGATCGACCTGCCGCGCCAGGCTCCGCAGCGCATCGCTCAGCGGGGCTGCCGGGATGGACAGGTGCGCGGATTCATCCAGCGGCGCCGCGAGCGCGGACGCGCCTGCAAATGCGAGCCACGCCGCGACGGCAGCCGCAGCGACGCAGTGGACGGAGGGCATACGCCTACTCTACTACGCTCTCGCCCCCGCCCGGCCGCGTACGACACCCTGCCTACAGCGTTTTCAGATCCCCGCTTTCCCGCCGCAACTCGACCAGGAAACGCCGTAACTCCTCGCGTCGCGCCGGCATCATCCTGCGTCCGGCCGGTGTCAGCACGCGTGAGGGCACTTGCCGCAGGTTGCCGTCCAGCATCTTGATCATGGCCGGCCCGTCAGGATTGCCTCCGTTGGGATCGACCAGCGCCACCACCCGCGCGATACCGATCGCGCCCAGCCAATCCAGCGCATCGGCATCGTGCAGATACCGCGCCTCGGCATCGCCGGGTTCGCGCTCAAACATGTGGGTGCGGATGGCCGCGCGCACCCGCTCGATCTTGGCCATCGGAAAACCGGTGTCCCGCAGCACCTCAGCCACCTGGTCGGCCGCCACGTCCGCGTGATCCGCCTTGGCGTCCTCCCAGGGCTTGAAGGCCGCCATGTCGTGAAGATAGGCGGCGGCGAACAGCACATCGTCATCGAGGGCCACATGGTCTTGCTTCGCGAGGCGCTGCGCCAGCTCATAGTCGCGGATACAGTGCGAATAACCCCAGGCCGGGTTGCGGAAGTAGCTTTGCGCGAAGTTTCGTACGCTGACCCGCCAGTCCCCGCCGGACGCCGGGTGCGGCGCATCGGCCGGAACGGCCGCTCCCGCTGCCGCCACCCACGCACACAGCACCCACCCCCATATCGAATGACGCATGACCAACCCTCTCGTTATTGTCAACCCGATAACCATACGCCTGCCGCGGGCCAAACCGCCAATTCCGGCGGGCCGGCGGGTCTGAAGCGTATTAACATTCGAAAAACCCTTGGATCGTGAGCCGCGAACCGGAGGTTACCCTTGGATCTGAGTCACCCACACACCACCCAACCTGAAACCGGGGACGACCCGACCGACCAGGCCCAGCGCGCCTATCTCACGCTGCTGTTCAACAAGTATCGCGGCGCCCTGTTGCGGCATGTGGCGCGATTCACGGCCTCGCGCGAGGATGCGGCTGACATCGTTCAGGACACCTACCTGCGGGTGATGAACCGGGTAAGTGTCTCGCGTCTCGACGCCGAGGTCAGATCCTATCTGTTTCAGACGGCCACCAACCTGGCGCGCGACCATCATCGCCGCCAGGCGTTTCGGGTGCACGCGGCGCTGGAAGACACGCCGGAGGAACGCCTGCTCGCCGATGAACCGACACCGGAGCAGCGGCTGGCGGCTGGCCAGACGGGACGCGCCCTGCGAGCAGCCATCGAGGCGATGCCGGAGCAGACGCGCGCGGTATTTCTGCTGGCCAAGACCCAGGAACTGCCGTATGAACAGATTGCGCAACGCTTGGGTGTTGGCCAGCGCACGGTGGAACGGCGCATGGCCGAAGCCATGGCGCTGCTGGTCGAACGGCTACGGAGCGTGCTGTGACACACCCGTACACCGCCGCCGAGTGGTTCGCCGCGCGCTTGCGGCGCCATGATGCCGAACTGGAACGGGCTTTCCGCGATTGGCTGGCGGCGGACCCTGCACACGCGGATGAGTACGCGCGCTGCGAGATCACCTGGGACTTGGCCACGCAGGCGGCACGCGATGTACCGCTTCCCGCGCTACACAGCCACCGCCGCCGCGGGTTGCTGGCCGCAGCGGCCATGCTGGCCGCCGCCGCGATCGGCGGCGCGGCGTTCTGGATATGGCCGGCAGATACGCAACAATGGTCGACGGGCGCCGGCGAACAACGCACGCTGCTGCTGGCCGACGGCTCGCGTGTGAGCCTCAACACCCGCACACGCCTGCGCGTACATCTGGGGCGCGGCGCGCGCGACATAGAGTTGCAGGAGGGCGAGGCTTTCTTCGAAGTGGCCAGAGATGCCGCCCGCCCGTTCACGGTACGCACCGCGCTGGGTTCGGCCCGCGCCGTGGGAACGCATTTCAACGTCTACCTGCAGCACTCAAGCCTGGCGGTGACGACCACCGAAGGCCGCGTCTGGGTCAAAGGAGCTACCGCGGGCAATGGCGTATACGTGGATGCCGGACGGCAGGCGGCGGTGCAAGCCGGCATCGCCGGCGCGACGGTGCGCGAAGCCAATCTTGCCGCCGCGCTCGACTGGCGCGAGCGCCGCATCGAAGTCGACAATGTACCGCTGGCGCAGGTGCTCGAGGAATTCAGCCGCTACACGGCGCTGCCGGTGCGGGCCGCCGACCCGGCGGTGGGCGCGCTGCGCGTCACCGCCGTGCTGCGGGCCGGGGACCTGCAAGCCTTGCGGGTAACGCTGCGCGAGGCTTTCGGATTGTCCATGCAAGCCGGTCCCACGGCGTACCGGGTGGCGCAGACACCGCCCGGGCTGGCCAACTGAGCCGGCATGGCCGTTGCGGGCCAATCCACCCGCGAACCTCGCTGCGTCCCGTAGGGACGATAGAGCCTACCGGAGCAGCGGGCCCGAGCACAGCGCCTTTACGGCCGCGCCTGCCACACCTTGAGCATGTCCGGCGAGCCTTGCGCCCGCACGCCGTTGTCGCCCAGGATCTCATCGGTGGCGGCCTCGACCTCGGCGCGGGCGAACACCACGGCTTCGCCGCCGCGATTCTCGAACTCGAAGGTGACGAAGGTGTCCTTCAAATCGCGCAACACCTGCACCAGGTGCGCGAGGCTCCGGATACGCGTGCCGTTCACGGCATACAACACCGAGCCGCTGAGGTTCGAGTAGCCCTTGGAAATCTTGTGCGGAAACATGGGTGAGGCGACCACCACCAGCTCCTCGCGCTGCGCGTCCGGCGGGGCGCCGCGCAGGGTGATCAGCGGACTGCCGATGAAGCTGAGCGCATGCATGGCGCCGGCGTTGCCGCCGATCATGGACAGGAGCTGGCCCGTGGCCTTGCTGAACACCAGCGACCCATAAATGAAATAAGGCGGATACTCGCCGGCCATTTCCGGAATCAGCATGGGCCGCTGCGAGGACACC
>JAFEGC010000103.1 GCA_018240265.1 Pseudomonadota bacterium
GCTTGAGCTGGCCTCGGCCGATGCCGGCTATCTCGCCTCGGTGGGCCCACGCCTGCACGCTTTTTTCCGCGCGCGCAACCTGCTGCTGCGCCCGTTGGGCAACACGCTCTATGTCATGCCGCCCTACTGCATCACGCGGGCCGAGTTGCGAGGCTTGTACGAGACCATCCTGGAAGCGGTGGATACGCTGGAATGCTGATCACAGGTCCAACGACGGCAGCGGCGTGAGCAGGCAACCGAGACCCACCGTCGCACGCAGAACCCAGCGAGAACCCATCGCCGATGCGCGGACCGCGCTTACGCAGGATCGGCCGGAAGGCCCCGTTCGTTCGCGACCAGGATGCAGCAGCGGGTACGCTCCGCCAGGGTCGAGCGCGCGCCGCGCGTCCACCACATCCCTCCCGACGGCTGCGGGTAATGCCCGAGCACGATCAGATCAATGTTCAATCGCGCAACATGAGCCGCGATCTCATCGACGATGTTGCCGCTGGTCAAAAACCCCTGTGCGTCGGTTCCCCGCGCGCGCAACCAGCTGATGGACTCCTCCATCTGGCGCTGGTGATCGGTCATCCTGCAATCCACCAGACAGGCGTGACCGGCGGCTCCGGCCATCACGCCCGGATCGAATTCCGAGGGCGGCACGATGGACAAGACATAAACCCGGGACTTCAAAAAAATGGCCAGCTCCGCCCCGCGCTTCAAGGCGCGGCGCCCGGCCTCGGTGCCGTCATAACACAGCAGCACGCGTTGGAACATCTGGCTCACGATGCACAACCTACTACGATTGGCACGTCGCCGCAAAACCAACTGGCAGCCGGCTCCATCAGCGGCGCTCCAACCAGCGATCCACCGAAACAGCGCCCGCGCCGGCGATGGCCAGCCAGAAAAAGATGGCAAGATATGCCGTTTCATCGAAGCCCAGCAGGGTCTCCAGCGAATCCACGTCGCCCCACTTGGCCGACTCGATCGCCACGATCATGGTGATGCCCAGCGCTCCGGCGGAAACCCGGGTCAGGAAGCCGGCCAGCAAAAATAAGCCGCCGAAGAATTCGACGCCGGACACGAATGGCGTGAGCACCTGGGGAAAGGGAATGCCCCAGGAAACGAAATTCTCGGTGATGGCGGGCAGATTATTCAGTTTGCCCCAGCCGCTCCACAGGAACACCCAGCCGACGACCAGGCGCGCAAACAGCGGTGCCAGTGCGCGCAGATGTCGCGAGATCCGTTCGGGGCGGTCGATCAGCCATTCGGTCAAAGCATTCATTTACTTCCTCCGGAAGAAGGCCGATGGCAAAGCATGCCGGCACTCGACCGGCATGCCCGCCAGCACCAAAACTATTTCTTCTCGGCCTTGGCGGCGTCGCAAGCCGCCTTGGTCATCTCCAAGAAGCCCTTGCCCTTGCAGGAATTCTGCCCCTTGCAGGCATTGTGCGCGGACTTGCAGGCCGATTGCCCCTTGCAGGCATTCACACCTTGGCAATGCATCTTGGCCTCCTCGGCATGAGCAGCCGCTAGCGGCGCCGTCGCAAACAGCATGGCCGCAGCGCCCGCCAGGGCGGTTCCGGAAATGGCTTTCGTCAGAGTCATGAAATACTCCCGTTGGATGATGGTCGATCGAATTCGCGGAGTGACTCGAAGTCAATTCGCTCCACTCGACTCATACAGACCGGGGATGTGGCACGGGCATTTCAGCGACTGGCTTTGGTGAGGTCCTTCAGGGCGGAAAGCATCAGTTCCGCATGCTGCGGGCGGCATACCAGCAAGTCAGGTACGTACGTATTCGGCGCGTTGTCTCGACGTCCTTCATGGAACCAGCTTCTCGACGATGAGATCGGCCGCTTCCTCGGGGCTCATGTGCGTAGTGTCGATGCGGATCTCGGGGTTCTCGGGCGGTTCGTAGGGACTATCGATGCCGGTGAAATTCTTCAGTTGACCCGAGCGAGCCTTCTTGTACAGGCCCTTCACGTCACGCGCCTCGGCATCCGCCAACGGCGTGTCGATGTGGATCTCGAAGAACTCGCCCGCCGCCATCATCTCGCGCACCATCTTGCGCTCGGCGCGAAATGGCGAGATGAACGCGGTGATCACGATGAGTCCGGCATCGGTCATGAGTTTGGCCACCTCGCCCACGCGCCGGATATTCTCCACCCGGTCGGCGTCGGTGAAGCCCAGGTCTTTGTTCAAGCCGTGGCGCACGTTGTCGCCGTCGAGCAGGAAGGTGTGGCGGTTCATGCGCACCAACTTCTTCTCCACCAGGTTCGCGATGGTGGATTTGCCCGCGCCCGACAGGCCGGTGAACCACAGCACCGCCGGCCGCTGGTTTTTCATGTCGGCGTGCTTGCCGCGCGAAATATCCAGCGCCTGCCAGTGCACGTTCTGGCTGCGACGCAGCGCGAAATGCAGCATGCCGGCGGCCACCGTGGCATTGCTGAGCTTGTCGATGAGAATGAAGCCGCCGAGCGCGGGGTTTTCCTCGTAGGGTTCGAAAATCAGCGGCCGGTCGGTGCTGAGATTGCACACGCCGATGGCGTTCAGCTCCAGCGTCTTGGCCGCCAGGTGTTCCAGGGTATTGACGTTGACCTGGTACTTGGGAATCTGGATGGTGGCGGACACCGTCTGCGTGGCCAGCTTCAGCCAGTAGGCGCGCCCCGGCAGGAGCGGCTCGTCTGCCATCCATACCAGCGTGGCCTCGAACTGGTCGGCCACCTGCGGCGGCTCATCGGCGCGTGCGATCACATCGCCGCGACTGCAGTCGACTTCATCGGCGAAGCACAGCGTCACCGACTGCCCCGCCACCGCCTGCTGCAGATCCGCGCCCAGGGTGACGATGCGCGTCACGCGCGTGGTCTTGCCCGAGGGCAGCACGCGCACCGCATCGCCTTGACGCAGCGTGCCGGCGGCGATGAGCCCGGAAAAGCCGCGAAAATCCAGGTTCGGACGGTTGACCCACTGCACCGGCAGGCGGAAGGGCCGGCCTTGCGCCGCCGTGACGTCGACGTCCACGTTTTCCAGGTGCTCCATCAGCACCGGCCCCGTGTACCAGGGCATGTTGGTGGAGCGCGTGGTGATGTTGTCGCCGAGAAATCCGGAAATCGGGATGGGCGTGAACGCCTGCACGCCGATGGACTCGGCGAAGCGGCGGTAATCGGCCACGATGGCCTCATACTTCGCCGGGTCGTAGCCGATCAGGTCCATCTTGTTGACCGCCAGCACCAGGTTACGGATGCCGATCAAATGCGCGAGGTAGCTGTGGCGGCGGGTCTGGGTGAGCACGCCCTTGCGCGCATCGGTGAGGATGACGGCCAGGTCCGCGGTGGAAGCGCCGGTAACCATGTTGCGGGTGTACTGCTCGTGCCCCGGTGTGTCGGCGACGATGAATTTGCGCTTGTCGGTGGCGAAGAAACGGTAGGCCACGTCGATGGTGATGCCCTGCTCGCGCTCGGCGGCCAGCCCGTCCACCACCAGCGCGAAGTCGATGTTCTGCCCCTGCGTGCCGACCCGACGGCTGTCCGCCGCAAGCTCAGCCAGCTGGTCCTCGAAAATCATTCTAGAGTCATACAGCAACCGACCGATCAGAGTGGACTTGCCGTCGTCCACGCTGCCGCAGGTGATGAAGCGCAGCAGGCTCTTGTGCCGGTGACGCGCGAGATAGGCCTCGATGTCGCGGGAAATGAGCTCATCGGCCCGGTAGGAATACTCGCGTGGGCCGTCCATCAGAAATACCCTTCCTGCTTTTTCTTTTCCATGCTCGCCGCCTGGTCGTGATCGATGGCGCGCCCCTGCCGTTCGGAGGTGGTGGTGAGCAGCATTTCCTGGATGATCTCGGGCAGGGTGCTGGCGGTGCTCTCCACCGCGCCGGTGAGCGGGTAGCAGCCCAGGGTCCGAAAGCGGATGGAGCGCAGTTCGGGTCGCTCTCCCGGGCGCAGCGGGAAACGCGCATCGTCCACCATCAGGATCAGCCCATCGCGCACCACCGTGGGACGCGGCGCGGAAAAATACAGCGGCACGATCGGGATGTCCTCGAGCTGGATGTACTGCCAGACGTCGAGCTCGGTCCAGTTCGACAGCGGGAACACGCGGATGTTCTCGCCCTTGGCCTTGCGCGCGTTGTACAGATTCCAAAGCTCCGGGCGCTGGCGCTTGGGGTCCCAGCGATGGTTGGCGAAGCGAAAGGAAAAAACGCGTTCCTTGGCGCGGCTCTTCTCCTCGTCGCGGCGCGCACCGCCGAAGGCGGCGTCGAACCCGTACTGGTCGAGGGCCTGCTTCAATCCTTCGGTTTTCCACAGGTCGGTGTGCAGCGCCGAACCGTGCTCGAAGGGATTGATGTTGCGCGCCTTGGCCTCAGGGTTATAGTAAACAATGAGCTGCATGCCGCTCTCCTGCACCATGCGCTCGCGCATCTCGTACATGGCCTGGAATTTCCAGGTGGTGTCCACATGCAGCAGCGGGAACGGCGGAATGGCAGGGTAAAATGCCTTGCGTGCCAGGTGCAGCATGCAGGCCGAGTCCTTGCCGATGGAGTACAACATCACCGGCTTCTCCGCCTCCGCCACCACTTCACGCAGGATATGGATGCTCTCGGCCTCCAGCCGCTGCAGATGCGTCAGACGCACCGGGTCCGCTGCCTGATCAGCTCGCATTGCGCTTTCATCCCCTTGGGTCCACCTATCGCAAGGGGTAACGATAACATGCACGCCGCGCGGGATAGGGGCGGCGGTTTCTCCCGGAGAGCGGCGTCCCGACCCTCGCCGTGATACGCGGCGCGACCGCCGGCACCACCCCCCCCAGCGCAGTCCGCACTTTTGTTTTTCCATACAACCCCCATCTTGGTTGCACCATGGCAAACCATACGGGACCACGAACATGAAACGACGCGCCGACCAGGGCTGGATGTGGGCGGATGCCTGCGCGCTGGTGGATGAAGCCGAGCGGCTGCACCGGCGGTTTTTCAATCTGCTGGCGGGCCCGGCTGCCCAGCCCTACTGGGAGCCGCCGGCCAACGTATTTCGCACCCGTGAGCGGTGGGCCGTGGTGGTGGCCCTGCCCGGCGCCGAGGCCGACCAGGTCAGCATCGACATCCGTGACGGCGGCGTCGAGATCGGCGCCCGCGTGGCCCCGCCCTCTCCCGGCTTCGAGGCCGGCATCGAACGCCTGGAAATCCCCTATGGCCTGATGCGGCGGCGCATCGAGCTGCCGCCCGGCCGGTATGTATTGACCGAACACCGGCTCGCCAACGGCTGTCTATATCTGCAACTCACCGAGGTTCACCGATGAACGACCCGCAAAACACGACCGCCGTCGAAGCGGCGCCCGCCGCGGCCCAGCCCGCCGAGGACGTGCTGCTGATCGTGCCCGTGCGCAACGTGGTGCTGTTCCCGGGCGTGGTGCTGCCCATCACCGTGGGCCGCGACAAGTCGCTGGCGGCCGCGCAGGAGGCGGTGCGCACGCAGCGCAAGATCGGCCTGCTGCTGCAGACCGATCCATCCGTCGATGCGCCCACGCCGGAGCAGCTGCACCGCATCGGCACCATCGCCTCGATCGCGCGCTTCATCACCGCGCCGGACGGCACGCATCACCTGATCTGCCAGGGCGAGCGGCGCTTCCGCGTGCTCGACTACGTGCGCGAGGAACCCTACCTGGTCGCACGCGTGGAATTTCACAACGAACCGGCGACGCTGGATCGCGAGACCGAAGGCCGTGGCATCAACCTCAAGGAAAAGGCGCTGGAGGCGCTGTCGCTACTGCCACAGGCGCCGGCGGAACTGGCCAATGCGCTGCAGGGCATCGAATCGGTGCCGGCGCTGGCCGATGTCGTCGCCAGTTTCATGGACATCAAGAGCGCCGAGAAACAGGAGCTGCTGGCCACGTTCAATCTCAAGGATCGGCTGGACCGGCTGCTGGACCTGATCGTGCGGCGCATCGAGGCGCTCAAGGTCTCGCGCCAGATCGACGAGCGCACGCAATCGGCACTGGACGAGCGGCAGAAGGAAATTATCCTGCGCGAGCGCCTCAAGCAGATCAAGGAGGAACTCGGCGAGGGCGATACGGCTTCGGCCGATCTCAAGGAGCTGAAGGCGAGCATCGCCAAGGCCGGCATGCCGCCGGAAGTGGAGGAGCAGGCGCTCAAGGAATTGGCGCGGCTCGATCGCATGCCGGATGCATCCGGCGAATACTCCATGGTGCGCAACTACCTCGACTGGCTCATCGCCATGCCCTGGTCGAAGCTGGACACCGAGCAGCACGACATCGAGCGTGCGCGCACCATCCTGAACGACGATCACCACGGTCTGGACAAGATCAAGCGCCGCATCCTCGAATTCCTGGCGGTGCGCAAGCTCAATCCGCAGGGCCGCAGTCCCATTCTGTGCTTCGTCGGCCCGCCGGGCGTGGGCAAGACCTCGCTGGGCCAGAGCATCGCCAAGGCGCTGGGCCTTAAATTCCAGCGCGTGGCGCTGGGCGGGGTGCACGATGAAGCCGAGATCCGCGGCCATCGCCGTACCTATATCGGCGCGCTGCCGGGCAACATCGCGCAGGCCGTGCGCAAGGCCGGTACGCGCAACCCGGTGCTGATGCTGGACGAGGTGGACAAGCTCTCGGCCAGCTACCAGGGCGATCCGTCCTCGGCGTTGCTGGAAGTGCTCGACCCCGAGCAGAACAACACCTTCCGCGATAATTTCCTGGCGGTGCCTTTCGATCTGTCCAAGGTGCTGTTCATCGCCACGGCCAACGTGCTGGAAAACGTGCCGGCGCCGCTCCGTGACCGCATGGAAATCATCGAGCTGACCGGCTACACCGAAGAAGAAAAGCTGCAGATCGCCAAGCGCTTTCTGCTGCGACGCCAGCTCGAGGCCAACGGTCTCACCGCCGCGCAGGCGGAATTTTCGGACGCGGCGCTGCGCCTGATCATCGGCCAGTACACGCGCGAAGCCGGCGTGCGCAGCCTGGAGCGCCAGATTGGCGCGGTGCTGCGCCACTCGGCCGTCAACATCGCCGAGGGCAGCGCAACTTCCGTGAAAATCGAGCCGGCGGACATCGAGCGGATCCTGGGCAAGCCTCGCTTCGAGAACGAAGTGGCCCTGCGCACCGCCGTGCCCGGCGTGGCCACGGGCCTGGCGTGGACGCCGGTGGGCGGGGACATCCTGTTCATTGAATCAAGCCGAGTGGCCGGCAACGGCAAGCTCACGCTCACCGGCCAGCTGGGCGATGTCATGAAGGAAAGCGCGCAGGCCGCGGTGACGCTGGTGAAATCGCTGGCCGAGCGGCTGCACATCGATGCCCCGGCGCTGTCCGGCAGCGATCTGCACATTCACGTGCCGGCGGGCGCCACGCCCAAGGACGGTCCGAGCGCGGGTGTGGCGCTGGTGGCTTCGCTGGCCTCGCTCCTCACCCAGCGCACGGTGCGCTCGGATGTGGCCATGACCGGTGAGATCAGCCTGCGCGGGCTGGTGCTGCCGGTGGGCGGCATCAAGGAGAAGTGCATCGCGGCGGCGCGTGCCGGCATCCGCACGGTGATACTGCCGGCGCGCAATCGCCGCGACTTCGACGACATTCCGGAAAGCGTGCGCAACACCCTGCAGTTCGTCTGGGTGGAGCGGGTGGAGGAAGTGCTGGATCATGCCTTGGAGGCCAGCGCGCCGGCGCGGGTGGCGGCCTAAGCACCCCCCCGGCGGGCCGCCCGGCAGCGCGGCCCTGACGATCGCCAGCCAGCGCGCAGTCGGCTGAGGACCCGGCGGGGGCGGGGCTGTCACGCGATTGTCATGTAGTTGCCGCTACACTGACGGAAGCTGCCACTTACCCATGGAGTCCGCATGAACCCGTCCCGTCCGAGCTTCCGCACCACCTTCACCGCCGCTCTGCTGAGCGGCGCGTTGCTGCCGCTGGCGGCGCAGGCGCGCGACCAGGTCAGGATCGTCGGTTCCTCGACGGTGTTCCCCTTCTCCACCACCGTGGCTGAGCGCTTCGCCAAGACCAGTCAGTTCAAAGCGCCGGTGGTCGAATCCACCGGCACCGGCGGTGGCTTCAAGCTGTTCTGTGACGGCGCGGGCGTGGACAGCCCCGATGTCAATGACGCATCGCGTCCCATCACCGGCGGCGAGAAGGACACCTGCGCCAAGAACGGCGTAACCGGCATCACCGAACTCAAGATCGGCTACGACGGCATCATCCTTGCCGGCGCCTCCAAGGGCGTGGTGTTCGACATCTCGCTGGAACAGCTGTGGCGCGCCACCGCCAAGACCGTGCCGGTGGGCGGCAAGCTGGTGGACAACCCCTACCGCAAGTGGAGCGACATCGACCCGAAACTGCCGAACGGGACCATTGCCTTGTTCGGCCCCGCCCCCAATCACGGCACGCGCGATGCCTTCGTGGAGCTGGTGATGGAGCCGAGTTGCAAGAAGGCGCCGGAAATCGCCGCGCTGGGCAAGGATGAACAGAAGAAGGTGTGCGGCGTGATCCGCGAGGACCGCGTCTGGACCGACGTATCCGAGGACTATGGTTTGGTGATGGGCAAGCTCACCGGCAACCCCAAGGCGTTGGCCATTTTCACCTTCTCCTACCTGGACCAGAACCGCGACAAGATCCACGCGGCCACGGTGAACGGCGTGAGCGCCTCGCTGGAGACCATCTCCTCCGGCAAGTACCCCTTGTCACGGCCGCTGTTCATCTACGTCAAGAATGCACACGTGGGGCAGATCCCGGGTCTGGCGGAATTCG
>JAFEGC010000104.1 GCA_018240265.1 Pseudomonadota bacterium
GCAGCTGCGGGAGGCCAATGCCGCCGCCACCGCCGCCACCACCACCGCCGCCGTCACCTGCGCCACCGCCGCCGCCACCACCACCTCCGCCACCTGCGCCGCCACGACCTCCGCCGCCGCCACCGCCAGCGGCCGCGATGCTACTGGTGGGATGCGGGCACTGTTTGCATTTGGGTGCCAGCAGATAGCCGATGACGATTCCCAGGGCGAGGATCAACAGCCACAACAGGACAGTCCGCCAGCGTCTGCGGCGCGCCGGGACTTGCGTGCCACATGCCGTGCAGAAGGCGGAATCCTTGTCGAGCGTCGTACCGCAGTGAGCGCAGTGTTGGGTCATGGTCGATGTAACCGTTTTCGGGAGAGGTTCCCGCCACGGCCGCGACATTCGCGGAGCAAGGCGCGTGCCTCTGCGCGCTTCTGATCGCAACAGCCGTGAGCCTGTCGAGCGAGCGGGCCATCAGATACCCCCAGAGGTATCCCTACGTGATGCCCCAAACGTACCCCCGTGCGTGCTACGCTGTCCACGGACGCCAACAGACGGCCACGGATCGAATATCAGTGTTTTCTTGGGGTTTCGTCTACGCCGGCGGATGCCGGCGGACTATCAGATGGTGCCCAGGAGAGGACTCGAACCTCCACGAATTGCTCCACTGGTACCTGAAACCAGCGCGTCTACCAGTTCCGCCACCTGGGCAACAGATGGGTCGAAAGGCGCGCAGAATGTACGCACCGACACCCGACGTGTCAACCAAGCCGGCCAACACCTGAAAGTTTTCATCATTACCCCTCCATGACCCGCCATTCCAGAAGAACCAATACACGCAAATCCTCCACGCCCAAGTGGCAGCGCGAAGACCCCAATTTCGAGCGCGAGCAATCGCGCTATGCCGAGCCCATCGCCAGCCGCGAGCTGCTGCTCAAAACCCTGTCCGAGGCGCCTGAACCACTGAGCGTCGCCCGGCTGGCGCAACGCCTGGGATTGGCCACGCAGACGCAAAGTGACGCGCTATCCAAGCGCCTCGCCGCCATGGTGCGCGAAGGCCAGATCGACCAGGACGAGCGCGGTTTCTCGGCGGCGCGCCATGAGGAGCTGATCAGCGGGCGGGTTCGCGGCCGCGCCGGCGGCGATGCCAGCGTCCTGCCGGACGACGGCTCCGCGCCGCTGGTGCTGGCGCGCGCGGACCTCGCCACGTTGATGCACCAGGACCGCGTGCAGGTACGCGCCGTCGGCTTCAACGAGCGCGGGCGGCGCGTGGCACGGTTGATCAAGCGGCTGGGCGCCGGTCCCACGCGCATCGCCGGCCTGCTACGGCTGCGGCATGGGCATTGCCGCGTGGAGCCGGAGGATCCGGGTCATTGGTATGAAGTGGAGGTCGGCGCGCGCGACCGGCAGTCGGCGCCGGACGGCGCACCGGTGGTGGTGGAAATCACGCGCCGGCCGCAGGGCGAGAAGCCGGCGCAGGGGCGGGTGGTGGAGGTGCTCACCGATCAGCGTCCCTCGGACCTGGCGGCGCGTTTCGCCATCCTGCGCCACGATCTGCCGGGCGAATTTCCGCCGGAAGTGCTGCACGCCGCCGAGCGCTTCGGAACCGAGGTGCGCGCCGCCGACCGGAATCATCGCGAGGATCTCACTGCGCTGCCGCTGGTCACCATCGACGGCGAGGATGCGCGCGATTTCGACGATGCCGTGTACGGCGAACCGTTGCGCGGCGGCGGCTGGCGGCTGGTGGTGGCCATCGCCGACGTCAGTCACTACGTGCGCTATGGGAGCGTCCTGGACCTGGAGGCGCGCAACCGCGCAACTTCAGTGTATTTCCCGGACCGGGTCATCCCCATGTTGCCGGAGCGGCTGTCGAACCATCTTTGCTCGCTGATGCCGCAGGTCGAGCGGCTGGCGTTCGTGTGCGACATGCGCGTGAGCAAGGCCGGCAAGCTCAGCCGCGCGCGCTTCTACGAGGCGGTGATCCGCTCGCACGCGCGGTTGACCTACGAATCCGCGTGGGATTATCTCAGCAATCCGATGCGACATGCGCAAACCCTGGCTGCCGACGTGCGCGGCTCGCTGGATGCGCTATATCAGATTTACCAGGCGTTGAAGGCGGCGCGTGATGCGCGCGGCGCGCTGGATTTTCGCGGCGCCGAGGTCAAGGCGCGCATCGGCGCCGACGGCGTGATCGTCGGCTTCCATTCACCGGTACGCAACGATGCCCATCGCCTGATCGAGGAGTGCATGATCGCCGCCAACGTCGAGACCGCGGCGGCACTGCGCAAGGCGAAGGCCGGCGGATTGTTCCGCGTGCATGGTCTGCCGGAAGACAAGCGCGTGGTGGAGCTGGAGAAGATGCTGGCCGCGCTCAATGTCGGCACGCAGTTTTCCGATGAGCCGACGCCGCGCGAGTACCGCCAGCTCATCGACCGGCTGGCGGCGCGCCCGGACGGGCTGCTGCTGGAGGGGCTGGTCATCCGTTCGCTGGCGCAGGCCGTCTACCAGGCCACCAACATCGGCCACTTCGGCCTCGCGCTGGAGGAGTACGCGCATTTCACCTCGCCGATCCGCCGCTACCCGGATCTGATCGTGCATCGCGCGCTGAAGGCGGCACTGCTGCCCAACAGTGCCGCCGGCCATCGCTACGATGCCAAGGAGCTGCAGGCGCTGGGCGCGGAGACCTCGCAGCGCGAGCGGCGCGCCGACGATGCGGCGCGCGATGTCATGGCTTATCTCAAGTGCTTGTACCTGCAGTCGCGCATCGGCGAGCAGTTCGATGCCAGCATCACCAGCGCGCAGGAATTCGGATTGTTCGTGCAGCTGGCGCAGATGCCCATCGACGGGTTGGTGCACATCTCGACCATTGCCGGTGATTTCTGGGAGCTGGACCGCGGCGGTCTGGGGCTGGTGGGCCGGCGCACGCGGCGGCGCTTCAGCATGGGCGATCGTGTGCGGGTGCGGCTCACCGAAGTGGACATCGCGCAGCGGCGCATCGATTTCGAGCTGGTCGATGGTGGCGCGGCGCGCTCGTCTGGCCGGCGACCGCCGGAGCACCGGGCGTCGGAACGCCGGCCGCCGGAACGTCACTCGTCGGGCCACCGTTCCCGCCGCCGTGGCTGAGACGCGCCAGTTCCTGTACGGCTGGCATGCCGTCGAGGCCCTGCTGCAACGCTCGCCGGAGCGCGTACTGGAGTTGTGGCTGCGGGAGGACCGCGCCGACCGGCGCGGCGAGGCGCTGCGCCGGCTGGCCGAGGCGGCGCAGTTGCGCATCCAGGGTGCCTCCGGCGCGCAGCTCGACAAGCTGGCGGGAGAGGAGGCGCACCAGGGCGTGGTGGCGCGCGTGCGGCCGCAGGCCGCCTGGGATGAATCGCGGCTCCTTGATCTCGTCGAAGGCCTGTCGCGCCCGCCGTTGCTGCTGGTGCTGGATGGCATCACCGACCCTCACAATCTCGGCGCCTGTCTGCGCAGCGCCGATGCCGCCGGCGTCGATGCGGTCATCGCGCCGCGTGACCGCGCAGCCAAGCTCGACGGCGCGGCGCGCAAGGTGGCGGCAGGCGCGGCGGAGTTCGTGCCCTTCGCCGCCGTGACCAACCTGGCGCGCACCCTGGATGCGCTGAAAGAACGCGGCGTCTGGCTCGCGGGCCTGGCGGGCGAGGCGGAGCGGGCGTTGTTCGATGCCGATCTCACCGGACCGGTGGCGCTGGTCGCCGGCGCGGAAGGGACGGGCCTGCGGCGGCTGACGCGCGAGCGCTGCGACTACCTGTTGCGCATTCCGATGAGCGGTCATGTCGCCTCGCTCAACGTCTCCGTGTCGGTGGGCGTGGCGCTGTTCGATGCGGTGCGTCAACGCCGCGGCCATGCTTCGAAACCCGTATAAGGCCAGATCGATTCGTTCTGGCCCGGCATGGCGCTCGGGTCTACACTGCCTCTCGTCCGGGTCATTGGCATCAATAAAGGGGGAATCGCCATGGGTCGATCGAAATTGATTCGCGGGCGCGCCGACCGCGCCGCGGGCTTTACCATCGGCTACGCCATACGTCGTGCCGCTGGCTACGCCTTGGGCCGCGCCACCATCTGCGCCATGGGCTGCGCCGTCGGCGTCGCCGCGCTCCTGTCATTGCCGGCGGCAAGCGCCTTCGCCGACGAGACCTGCAACTCGCCCTACATCAGCAAGCTCATCAAGGGCCAGGAAGGCTACGTGCATGTGTGGACGCTCGGCGTCGAGGGCCTGGGCGATGGTTCCGACAAGCTGGTGACGGTGGATGTGGACCCGCATTCCAAGTCCTACGGCAAGGTCGTCGGCAGCGTCTCGGTGGGCGGGCGCGGCGAGGCGCATCACATGGGATTCACCGACGACCGCCGCTATCTGTGGGCGGGCAATCTCGACGACAGCAAGATATACGTGTTCGACGTGGGCACGCATCCCGGCAAGCCGGCGCTGATCAAGACCATCACCGATTTCGCGCCCGGTTCGGGCCTGGTGGGTCCACACACCTTCTACGCCCTGCCGGGGCGCATGCTGATCGGCGCGCTGTCCAACACCCGGGACAACGGCGGCGTGACCGGTATCGCGCTGTACAACAACAAGGGCGCGCTGATCCGCAAGTACGACATTCCGCGCAGCAAGCTCGGCGGCGTGGTGGGCGACGGCTATGGCTATGATCTGGCGGTGAACCCCGCCAAGAACGTGCTGCTGAGCTCCAGCTTCACCGGCCGCGACAATTACATGCGCGATCTGGGCGAGGTGGTGAAGGATCCGCAGGCGATGAAACGCTTCGGCAACACCATGGTGGTGTGGAACCTGAAATCGTTCCAGCCCACGCAGGTGTTGAACGTGCCCGGCGCGCCGCTTGAAATCCGCTGGAACCTGGTGCCGGGCCAGAACTGGGCGGTCACCGCCACGGCGCTCACCTCCAAGATCTGGCTGGTGCGCCAGGACGCGGCCGGCACCTGGAGCGCGAAGGACGTGGCCACCATCGGCGATCCGGCCAAGATTCCGCTGCCCGTGGATATTTCCATCAGCGCCGACGGCAAGGGCCTGTGGGTCAACACCTTCATGGACGGGACCACGCATTACTTCGACCTGTCCGATCCCGAGCATCCGAAGCAGACCTACGAGAAGAAGACCGGCAGCCAGGTCAACATGGTCTCGCAGAGCTGGGATGGCAAGCGGGTGTACATCACCTCCAGCCTGCTGGCGCATTGGGACAAGAAGGGCGCGGACAATGAGCAGTATCTGCGCGCCTTCAACTGGGACGGTCATGAGCTCGCGCCGGCGTTCCAGATCGACTTCCTCGCCGCCAAGCTCGGCCGGCCGCATCACATGAAATTCACCGCGGGGACATGAGTGGCGGCCGGCATTCCGGCGGTCGGCGTACCGGTGGCCGGAACGCCGGCGTGACGAAGGCCCGGGCAGCGCGAAGGTCTCGCGCATGACGAAGTTCCTGGCGTGCCTGCTCGCCCTGCTAGGGGCGGGCGGCGCCGCCCGGGCCGCGGTGGATCCGGGCGCGGCGGTCATTCCGCGTATGGAATATGAGCCGCTCGCGCCCGGCAGTTACCGACTGGAGCGCATCCAGGGCACACCGGATGCGCGGCTGCTCGACACCCGCGGCCGCACCGTTCACCTGCGCGACTTTGTGCGCGGCAAGATCACGCTGCTGACGTTCTTCTACACCTACTGCGTGGACCCGCTCGGCTGCCCGTACTCGCACGCGGTGCTGCGCCAGCTGCGCGAGGCGCTGGAGCGCGACCCGGCGCTGATGCGGCGCACGCGCTTCGTGAGCGTGAGTTTCGATCCCGGCAACGACACACCCGCGGCCATCGCGCGCTACGCCAAACTGTGGCGCGGCGATGCGCGATTCGAGTGGCGCTTTCTCACCGCGCCGGGCGTGCCGCAACTGTTGCCTCTTCTCGATGACATGGGGCAGGACGTGAGCGTGGACAAGGACGCGCAGGGCAGGCCGACCCGTACCCTGCATCACATGCTGAAAATGTTCCTCATTGACGAGACCGGCACGGTGCGGGAGATCTACACCCTGGCCTTTCTGCAACCGACCGTGATGTTGAACGACATCCGCACGCTGGCGCTGGAGAGCGCGGCGGCCGCGGGCGTTGCCGCTGCGCGCCCGCGCATGTGATCATCGCCGCCGCGGCGCGCGCCGCGGTGGAGATGCGCGTGAATCAGCCCAATATCCTGATCCTGATGGCCGATCAGCTCACGGCCGGGGCGCTGCCGGCGTATGGCAACCGCGTCGCCAAAACCCCGCACATCGATGCGCTGGCAGCCGCCGGCGTGGTGTTCGACTCCTTCTACTGCAACAGCCCGTTGTGCGCGCCCTCGCGCTTTTCCTTCATGGCGGGCCGGCTGCCGGCGCAGATCGGCGCCTACGACAACGCCGCCGAGTTCGGCGCGCAGGTTCCCACCTTCGCCCATCATCTGCGCGCCGCCGGCTACCAGACCGCGCTCAGCGGCAAGATGCATTTCTGCGGCCCCGACCAGCTGCACGGCTTCGAGGAACGCCTGACCACGGACATCTATCCGGCGGACTTCGGCTGGACGCCGGACTGGGAGCGCTTCGAACATCGCCCGAGCTGGTATCACGACATGAATTCGGTGGCGCAGGCCGGGCCCTGCACGCGCACCAACCAGGTCGATTTCGACGACGAGGTGGTGTACGCCGCGCGCCAGAAGCTGTTCGACCTGGCACGCTCGCGCGACCGGCGGCCCTTCTGCCTGGTGGTGTCCATGACCCATCCGCACGATCCGTACGTGGTGCCGCAGGCGTACTGGGACCGGTACGAGGGCGTGGACATCGACATGCCGAAGGTGAGCATCACACCGGAGCAGCTCGACCCGCATTCGCGCCGCATCCGCCACGTCATCGGGCTGGAGCTGCAGCCGGTGACGCAAGACCAGGTGCGCGCCGCGCGGCGCGCCTACTACGGCGCGGTGTCGTACGTGGACGATCAGATCGGCGCCCTGCGGGCGGCATTGCGCGACAGCGGCTTCGAGCGCGACACCATCGTGCTGGTGCTCGCCGATCATGGCGACATGCTGGGCGAGCGCGGGCTTTGGTACAAGATGAACTTCTTCGAACCGGCCTGCCGCATTCCGCTCATCGTGCACGCGCCGGGACGCTTCTCTGCGCGGCGCGTACCGGGCTCGGCCTCGCTCCTCGATCTGCTGCCCACGCTGTGCGATTTCGCCGGCGTGGACCCGGCGGCCACGGGCGTGCCTTTCGACGGCGCAAGCCTGTTGCCGGCCCTGCGCGGCGAGCCCGGGCGCGACGAGGTCATCGGCGAGTACCTGGGCGAGGCCGCCATCGCGCCCATGGTCATGATCCGCCGCGGCCGTTACAAATTCGTGCACACGCCGGTGGACCCCGATCAGCTCTACGACCTCGCCGCCGATCCGCTGGAATTGAACAACCTGGCGGCGGAACCGGCGCAGCAGGAGCGGGTGGCGGAGTTCCGGCGCGAGGTGGCGCGGCGCTGGGATCTGCCGGCGCTGCACCAGGCGGTGCTGGCGAGCCAGCGACGGCGGCATCTGGTGTACCGCGCCCTGCGCACCGGCCGCTTCGCTCCCTGGGATTTCCAGCCCCTGCGCGATGCCAGCCGCGCCTACATCCGCAATGACCAGGATCTGCCGGACCTGGAGGCCATGGCGCGCTTCCCGTCGATCGGCAAGTCTCCCGACGCGAGGTAATTGCGGGCGCGCCGGTGATGGACCCCGCCCCACGCCGGTGGGCACAGCGCCCGCCCGCCTGGGTTGACCCCGCCCGCGCGCCCGAAGTACCATTCGCGTTCTTTTTCGGCCGGGCAACCGGCTTTTTCCTTGCCTCACCGCTCGCAACGGGAGGCTTACAACCGAAAGGAACGACATGCGGCATTATGAAATCGTGTTTCTGGTCCATCCGGACCAGAGCGAGCAAGTCCCTGCCATGGTGGAACGCTACAAGGGCATCATCGCTGCCGGTGGCGGTCAGGTACACCGCTTCGAGGACTGGGGACGGCGGCAGCTGACCTTCCCCATCGCCAAGGTCCACAAGGCACACTACGTGCTGATGAACATCGAGTGCGACGCCAAGGTGCTGTCCGAGCTGACGGCGGCTTTTCGCTTCAGCGATGCGGTGTTACGGCACTTGGTTGTGAAGATGGATGAAGCCGTGACCGAGCCTTCCCCGATGTCGCGTCCGCCGGATGAAAACGCTCGCCGGCACGATGACTACCTGGATGGCGATGACGACGATATGTCGATGGGGTCCCGCTGAGGCGGGCCCGTGAGGAGCTAAAGCACATGGCACGTTTTTTCCGACGCAAGAAGTTCTGCCGTTTTACGGCCGACGATGTCAAGCAGATCGATTACAAGGATCTGGCGGTTCTCAAGGGCTACATCACCGAGACCGGCAAGATCGTTCCGAGCCGTATCACCGGGACGCGCGCGCACTACCAGCGCCAGCTGCAGCTGGCCATCCGGCGCGCCCGCTTCCTGGCCCTGTTGCCCTACACCGATCAGCACTAGTTCAGGCGGAAGTCCATGGAAGTCATTTTGTTGCAAAAGGTTGCCAATCTCGGCCAGATCGGCGATCGCGTGAAAGTGAAGTCGGGCTATGCCCGCAATTACCTGGTGCCCACCGGTCGCGCCACCGTGGCTACCTCGACCAACATCGCCAAGTTCGAGGCGCAGCGCGCGCAACTG
>JAFEGC010000105.1 GCA_018240265.1 Pseudomonadota bacterium
CCGCGCGCGCCAGCGCCTCGACGTGATACTGGATCAGCGGCTTGCCGGCCACGCGCAGCAGCGGCTTGGGACAGGCATCGGTGAGCGGGCGCATGCGCTCGCCGCGGCCGGCGGCCAGGATCATCGCCACCTGCACCGTCTCGCCTCGCAGCGCCTCATCCCGCGACTTCACGCCCCGCTGCGCCTCACCGGTCCGTTCAGCAGCGCCGCTCATGCCGAGGCCAGCGCCCGCGCCTGCGCGGCCGCGAAACGCGGCCCCACCTCGCGCTCCAGGAATTCGGCGAACGGCGCGACCTGCGGATAGGCGCGCGCCGCATCCTGGGTGTAACGCAGCACCAGCGGCAGATCCTTCAAGTAACCGGCCTTGCCGTCGCGATACCACAGACGCGCGAAAATGCCGAGCACCTTGATGTGCCGCTGCAGGCCCATGAGATCGAACCACTCCAGGAACTGCGCCTCGTCGCGGCCTCCCGGAATGCCGGCGCCGATCAGCCGCTGCCGGTAATCCAGCGCCCAGGCGCGCACCTGCGGCACCGGCCAGGCGATGTAGCAATCCTTGAGCAAGGACACCAGGTCGTAGGTGATGGGGCCGCGCACCGCGTCCTGGAAATCGAGGATGCCGGGCGCGCCGGCCGCGCCCACCATGAGATTGCGGGAATGGTAGTCCCGGTGCACGAAGCTCGCCGGCTGCGCGGCGGCATTGGCCACCAGCACCTCCCAGGTCCGATCCAGCAGGCTGCGGGTGTCGGCGTCCACGGTCAGTTGCAGATGACGCTGTAAAAACCACTCCGGCAGCAGGTCCATTTCCCGCACCAGCAGGGCGCCGTCGTAGGCGGGCAAGGCGGCGGCGGCTTTTCGCGCCTCGCGCTGCATGCGCAGGAGCGAACCCAGCGCATCGCCATACAGGGACTGGATGCGCTGATCAATCCCCGCCGCGCGCGCGGCCGCAAGCGTGGTGAGGTACTGCTCGGACCCCAGATCGGTCAGCAGCAGAAAGCCCTGGCGCAGATCCTGCGCCAGCACCTTGGGCGCGTTCACGCCCACTTCGTTCAAAATATGCGCGACGCGCAAGAACGGCCCCAGGTCCTCCCGCTCCGGCGGCGCATCCATGACGATGCGCGTTTCACCGGCATGATGCAGCCGGAAATAACGGCGAAAGCTCGCATCGGCCGAGGCCGGCTCGATGTCCGCGGCGGCGAATCCGAGCTCCCCTCTCACCCATTGTGTCAGTAATTGCAGGCGTGCATCCACGCGTTCACCCGTCTGGCCAGCGCCGCCGATGCGGCGCTGCGGAGTATAACGACTATAATGAGCGCCCGACTTCCAGCCCGCGCACCCGGTTCAAAGGCCCGCCATTGCGAATCCACGCCGCCAGTTTCACCGCCCTGCTGATGCTGGCTCCGGCGGTGTGGTCCGCGCCGGGGGACGATTCCTGCCCGGCGCCGGCGAAGGCGCTGAAGACACCGGCCAAACCCGCGGCAAACGCGGCACCCGACGATCATCGCATCCACATCGAAAGCGACAGCGCGACGGTGGGGACCGACGGCAAGGCGCGGCTCGAGGGCGCGGTCACGGTGCGCCAGGACGAGCGCAGCATCAGCGCCGACACGGTGGACTACGACAATACCAGCGGCCGCATCCTGGTGAAGGGCAGACTCACCTTCGAGGACCCGCAGGTGCGCGTGCACGGCGCCACCGGGAGCTTTGACACGCTGGGCAATGCCATGGTCAGCGATGCGCAGTTTGAGCTGCTCGACCGCAACGGCCGCGGCTCGGCGCGGGAATTGAGCGTCAACGGCAAGGGGCGTTTCGACTTCCAGGGCGTGCGCTATACGACCTGCCCGGTGGGGGATGAGGACTGGGTGCTGAAGGCATCCACCATCGACATCGACACGGCGGCCCAGGCGGGCGTCGGCCGCGGCGTTCGCCTGGACTTCAAGGGCATTCCCATCCTGTACACGCCGTACATATCCTTTCCGGTGGGCGATGCGCGCAAGAGCGGCTTTCTGTTTCCGACCATCGGCAACTCCAGCAAGAGCGGCGTGCTGCTCGGCGTTCCGTATTATTTCAACCTCGCGCCCAACTACGATCTGACCCTGGCCCCGGGACTGCAATCCAAGCGCGGCGCCGAACTGGGCGGCGAGTTCCGCTATCTCTCGCACACCACCCACGGCACCCTGGAGGGTAATTTCCTGCCGCACGATTCGCTCGCCGGCGAAGACCGCCACTACGAGCATGTGCGCAGCATCAGTGATTTCCGCGACGATTTGCGCCTGGACGTGAACGCGGCCAACGTCAGCGACAGCAGCTACTTCGAGGATTTCGCCCTCGGCTCGGAAGCCACCAGCGTCACCTACCTGGAGCGCCGCGCCGACCTGCTGTACAAGAACGCCGGCTGGCTGGTGCGCGCGCAGCTGCAGAACTTCCAGACCATCGACCTGGCCGTGGCCGACCTCGAACGGCCGTACTCGCGCGTGCCGCGCGTTCAGGCCAACGGGCTGTGGCCGCTGCTGGGACGCGATCTATCGCTATCCTTCGACGGCGAGGCGGTGAACTTCCTGCGCGACGATGGCGTCAACGGCCTGCGGCTGGACGTGTCGCCGGAGCTGCGCTATTCCAAGCGCGGCGCCGGCTATTACTTCGAGCCGGCAGCGGGCTGGCGCTTCACGCAGTACGACCTGCGCGACCAGGCGCCAGGCGCGGCCCGCTCGCCCACGCGCGAGCTGCCGTATTTCCGGCTCGACACCGGCCTTACCTTCGAGCGCGCCTCCGGCTCGCACGACCAGCGCGTGCAGACACTTGAGCCCGAACTGGTCTACACCTATGTGCCCTACCGCAACCAGGATGCGCTGCCGGTGTTCGACACCGGCTTGCCCGACCTCAACCTGGTGGAGCTGTTCCGCACCAACCGTTTCGTGGGCGCGGATCGCATGGGCGATGCCAATCAGCTGAGCATCGGCATGACCACGCGCCTGTTCGACCAGGCCACGGGCGCGCAATACCTGTCGGCGACCCTGGGCCAGACGCGCTATTTCAAAACCCCGCGGGTGACCCTCCCGGGCGATCCGGTGCCCACCGGCAACTCCTCGGACATCGTCGGCCAGCTGGTGCTCACCGCGTACAAGAACTGGAACCTGAAATTCGAATACCAATGGGACCCCGCCGATTCCCTGACCCAGAAGTCGGAAATGGCGGTGCAATACCGGCCCCAGCCCGACCGCGTCATCAACCTGGGCTATCGTTTCCGCCGCGGCCTGCTGGAACAGTGGGACGGCTCCTTCGGCTGGCCGATCGCGCGCAATTGGAGCGCCGTGGGCCACATGATCTACTCCACCCGCGACCACCAGGCCATCGAGCAGGTGGCGGGGTTCGAGTACCGCAGCTGCTGCTGGCGCGTGCGCGTGGTGCAGCGCCGTTATGTCAGCAGTCGCACGGGCGACCGGGACACCTCGATTGCATTACAATTGGAACTCACGGGGCTAAGCTCGGTCGGAGTGCCTGCGGACTCCTTCCTGGAACGGACCATCCGCGGCTACTCCAGCCGCACCGTGGAGCCTTAGAGAACCGTAGCGAAACCCTAACCACAGCGAGTCTCGGCATGCAGCAACTGAAGGCCCTTGGCCTCATTCTTCTCGGCACCTTGAGCCTGGCGCAGCCCCTGGCGGCGCAGACCCGTGACATCGGCGCGCATGGCGAACTGCTCGACCGCATCGCCGCCGTCGTCAACGAGGGCGTGGTGCTGAAAAGCGAGCTGGACTCCCAGCTCGACTCCGTAACCAAGCGCCTGGAAGAACAGAAGGTCGAACTGCCCTCCCCCAGCGTGCTCAAGCAGCAGGTGCTGGAGCGGCTGGTGCTGCAGGAGATCCAGTCCCAGCGCGCCGCCAAGGTGGGGTTGACCATTCCCGATGAGCAGCTGAACGGCGCGTTGCAGGAGATCGCGGCGCGCAACAAGATCCCCTTCGACAAGCTCCCCACGGCGCTGCAGGCCCAGGGCATCGACTACAAGCAATACCGCGAGGCCATGCGCAAGGAAATGGTGCTGTCCACGCTGCGCCAGCGCGATGTGATCGCGCACATCAACGTCACGCCGCGCGAGCTGGATCAGTACCTGGCGCGCCAGCAGAATGCCGCCGCCAACGACGAATTCAACGTCTCGCATATTTTGCTCTCGCTTCCCGCCGCCGCCACGCCGCAGCAGATTGCGGAGATCACCAAGAAGGCCGAGTCGCTCAGCGCGCGGGCGCGCGCCGGTGAGGATTTCGGTCAGCTCGCCATCGCCAATTCCAATGGCCAGACCGCGCTGGACGGCGGCTCACTCGGCTGGCGCAAGGGCGCGCAGATGCCGCAGTTCATCCTCGACCTCATCACCAAGATGAAACCGGGCGAGATCAGCGACCCGGTGCGCACGCCCAGCGGCTTTCACATCGTCAAGCTCAACGAGCGACGGGGCGGTGAGGCGCAGGTCATCGTCAACCAGATCCACGTGCGCCACATTTTGATGAAGCCCAACGAGTTGGACGACGATGAGACCGTGCGCCAGAAGCTGGCCAAGATTCGCGACCGCGTGCTCAAGGGCGAGGATTTCGCCGGCATCGCTTCCACCACCTCGGAAGACCCTGGCTCCGCGCCCGACGGGGGTGACCTGGGCTGGACCGGTCCCGGCACCTTCGTACCGGAGTTCGACAAGGCCATCGCGGACCTGAAGCCCAACGAGATCAGTGAGCCGTTCAAGACCCGCTACGGCTGGCACATCGTGCAAATGCTCGGCACCCGCACCTACGACAGCACCGACGACGTGCGCCGGCAGCGCGCCTACGCGGCGATCCGCGAAAGCAAGGCCGACGAGGAGACCGAGCTGTGGCTGCGGCGGCTGCGCGACGAGGCCTTCGTCGAGCTCAAGATGTAGGACCTTGCGCGACCGGGCTGCAGCGCAAGTTTCGCGCATCGTCATCACCTCGGGCGAGCCGGCCGGCATCGGCCCGGATATCTGCGCGAGCCTCGCGCAAAGCGACTGGGACTGCGAACTGATCGTGGCGGGCGATGAGTCCGTGCTCGGACAGGCGGCCACGGCGCTGGGATTACCGCTGAGCCTGCGCCGCTTCGACCCGGGTGCAGCCCGCGTAGCGCACCGCGCCGGCACGCTGTGTGTCCTGCCGGTCGCGACGGTTGCGCCCGTGCAGCCGGGACGGCTCGACCCGCGCAATGCGCCCTATGTGCTGCAGATGCTGAACCTGGCCTGCGACGGCTGCCGCGACGGCACCTTCGATGCCATGGTCACCGCACCGGTGCAGAAAAGCGTGATCATGGACTCGAAGGTGGAGTTCACCGGCCACACCGAGTACCTGGCGCAGCGCTGCGGCGCCAGGCTCCCGGTGATGATGCTCGTGGGCGAGGACCTGCGCGTGGCGCTGGTCACCACCCATCTGCCGCTGTCGGAAGTGCCGCGCGCCATCACCGCGCAGCGCCTGGAAGACACCATCCGCATCGTGCATGCCGACCTGCAGCGACTGTTCCGGCTCGCGAACCCGCGCCTGCTGCTGCTGGGACTGAACCCGCACGCGGGCGAGTCGGGGCACCTGGGACGCGAAGAAGTGGAGATCATCGAGCCCTTGGTCGAGCGGCTGAAGCGCGAGGGCATCTGCATCACCGGCCCGGTGCCGGCGGACAGCGCCTTCACGCAAGACCAGCGGCGCGGCGCCGACGTCATCATCGCGATGTATCACGACCAGGGGCTGCCGGTGCTGAAATACGCCGCCTTCGACACCGCGGTCAACGTCACGCTCGGCCTGTCCATCGTGCGCACCAGCGTGGACCACGGCACGGCGCTGGCCCTGGCGCGCAGCGGCAAGGCCTCGGACGGTTCGCTGCGCAGCGCCCTGTCGCTGGCCATTGTGCTTGCGCGCTGATGCCGGTCCGCAAGCGCTTCGGGCAACATTTCCTGCACGATGAGGCGGTGATCGGCCGGATAGTGGAGGCCATTGACCCGCGACCCGGCGAACGCATCGTCGAGATCGGCCCCGGGCGCGGCGCGCTGACCTGGCCGCTGCTGGCGCGCGCCGGCCGTCTCGAGGTCATCGAAATCGACCGCGACCTGGCCGCCGCCCTGCAGGCCGATGCGCGCGGAACCGATCGGCTCGAAGTGCGGGTGCAGGATGCCCTGCGCACCGACTTCGCCGCCCTGCGCGGCGAGGGCGTAAAACTCCGCATCGTCGGCAATCTCCCCTACAACATCTCCACGCCCCTGATGTTCCATCTGCTCGCCGCTCGCACCGCCATCGCCGACATGCACTTCATGCTGCAAAAGGAAGTGGTGGACCGCATCGTCGCCGCGCCCGGCGGCAAGGACTACGGCCGGCTCGGCGTGATGCTGTCCATCTACGCAACCGCCGAGCGTCTGTTCGAGGTCGGCCGGGGCGCCTTCCAGCCGGCGCCCAATGTGATCTCGGCGGTACTGCGTCTGAGTCCTGAAGAAGCGCGCTATCCGGCGCTTGCGGCGCAGGGCGCGGCGGGCGAACGCCGCCTGCAGCGCGTGGTCACCGCCGCCTTTTCGCAACGGCGCAAGACCCTGCGCAACAGCCTGCGCGGGCTGGTCGAACCGCGGGACATGGAAGCCTGCGGCATCGATCCTCGATGGCGCGCCGAGGTGCTTGCACCAGCGCAGTTCGTGCAGCTTGCCGTGCGCGCCATTACAATGGACCGATGATCTCCGGCCCGAACCCGCGCATCCGAGTCGACGTCGAAACCGCTTATGTCGAGGACCAGTCCGATCCCGGCGACCGGCGGTTCGTGTTCGCCTACACCATCACCATCCGCAACCAGGGCAGCACGCCGGCACGGCTCCTGACCCGGCACTGGATCATCACCGACGCCGACGGCAAGGTGCAGGAAGTGCGCGGCGACGGCGTGGTGGGCGAGCAACCCTACCTGAAGCCCGGCCAGGGTTTTCGCTACTCCAGCGGCGCCGTACTGGAGACGCCGGTCGGCTCCATGCAGGGGAGCTATCAGATGATCGCGGACGATGGCGAGCGCTTCGATGCGCCCATCGCCCCATTCCGCCTCGCCATTCCGGGCGTGCTCAACTAGGGCCGTTCGTGCCCGTAACGCCGCCGTGACCGTCTACGCCATCGGCGACGTGCAAGGCTGCGAGCGCGAGCTGCGCGAGCTGTTGGGCAAGCTCCGCTTCAAGGCCGACCGCGACCTGCTGTGGTTCGTGGGCGACTTGGTCAACCGCGGACCGGCCTCGCTGGGCGTGCTGCGGCGGGTACGGGCCCTGGGCGCCAACGCAGTGACCGTGCTGGGCAATCACGACCTGCACCTGGTGGCCGTGGCGCTGGGAGAGGCGCGATTCAAAGAAGGCGACACGCTGCGCCGCGTACTCAAGGCCCGTGACCGCGACCAACTGATCGAATGGCTGGCGGCGCTGCCGTTGCTGCATGAGGATCCGGCGCGCAGTCTCGCGATGGTGCATGCCGGGTTGCCGCCGCAGTGGAGCCTGGCGATGGCGCGGGCCCGCGCGCGCGAGGTGGAATTGGCGTTGCGCGCCGACCCGCGGCGTTTCGTCGCGCGCATGTACGGCAACCAGCCGCGGCGCTGGAGCCCGGCGCTGCGCGGCTCGGACCGGCTGCGCTTCATCACCAATTGTTTCACACGCCTGCGTTATCTCACCGCGGATGGCGGATTGGACATGCGCGAGAAAGACGCCCCGGCGCGCGCCGCGCCGGGACTCACGCCCTGGTTTACGCGGCGCGATGCACGCTGGCGTGGCACGCGCATCGTGTTCGGTCACTGGTCATCGCTGGGGTTTCTGCGCAACCGGCAGGTCATTGCGCTGGATACGGGTTGCGTGTGGGGAGGCCGGCTCACCGCGGTGTCGCTCGACGACCCGGAACGGCCGCCGATCAGCGTGCTCAGTCACGAGCCGCGGCGCTTCGGCGATTAAGACTGAAGGGCATCTCGCGGCGCATCTGCGGCGCCGGCACGGCCTTGAGCACCTCGCCCCTCACGCGGTAGGAGCCGCCCGACTGCTGGTAGGGCACGCAGGTGATGTCCTGCTTCAGGTTGCGCGTGCTGAGCAACGGCAGGATCTGCTTGGCGAACTCCTCCACCAGCTCGCAGTCACCGACGTTGAGATTGCGGAAGGCGTCCTGGTGAAAGTCGAACGCCACGTAATGCGCTTCGAAGGGTTCGACGCCACCGGCACCGTTGAGTACCTGCGGCACCGGCGCGGAGAACTCGATGTTGAGGCCCGGATTCAGGCCTTTCAATTCGATGCGCCCGATTTCGCAACCGTAGGTGAGCAGACGCAGGTCCTTGCGCACTCCGACCTCGAGCAGCAACGCGCGCACCTTGTCGCGCATGCCGTCGCAGGAATATCGCGACGTGCGGCCGAAGTAATGGAAATCCAGCTTCTGGTGCTTCCACACCGCCGGCAGCAAGGGCTGGGATTGCGTGTCCGCCGCGGCGGCGTCGCCGACACTGCAACACACCAGAATCAGAAACACAGCGGATACGCGCATGGCTACTTCCACAGACAGCGGCCCTTGGATCGAAGTTTCACCGGATCGCTATAATGACGGCATGTTTTCACCCCCGGCAAGCCGTTCGACCGGCCTTATGGCAAGCCTCGCCGACGCGCGGCAGCGTGATGCGGCAGACGCACTCGCCGGCTTCTC
>JAFEGC010000106.1 GCA_018240265.1 Pseudomonadota bacterium
TCGACGCCTTCACCTTCGCCTTCCGCGAAACGCCCCACGGCTGGTTCAACCTGCACGCCTACCGCTTCGACGAGGAGTGGTCGACCTTCATCGTCGAGACCCCCGAGCCCAACTGGCTCAAAGCGGGGCTGGACCAGAAGTCGCCGGAGGAGGCCATCGCCTTCTGCGAGGAGTTGTTCAAGGACCTGCTCGACGGCGAGAAGCTCATTTCCAATGCCAAGCATCTGCGTGGCTCGGCCGTGTGGCTCAAGTTCAACCGCGTGCTATGCGAGCGCTGGCACCACAAGAACATGGTGTTGATCGGCGATGCCGCACACACCGCCCACTTCGCCATCGGTTCGGGCACCAAACTCGCGATGGAGGATGCCATCGCGCTGCGCGACGTGCTCATCAGCACCGACGGCACCATCGAGCAGCGGCTGGATCGCTACCAGCGGGTGCGCGAGACGGAGGCGCTGAAGCTCCAGTCGGCGGCGCGCAACCGCATGACCTGGTTCGAGGATATCGAGCGCTACGTGCACCTGCCGCCCGAGCAGTTCGCCTTCTCGCTGCTCACCGGCAGTCAGCGCGTCGGGCACGAGAACTTGAAGCTCCGCGACCCGGCCTACATCGCGGCGTACGATCGCTGGTTCGCACAGCAGGCGGGCGTCAAGTTCAAAGACAGCCCGCCTCCGCCGATGTTCACGCCCTTCAGCCTGCGCGACGTGACGCTCAAGAATCGCGTCGTGGTCTCGCCCATGGCCACCTACTCGGCCCGCGAGGGCGTGCCCAACGACTTCCACATGATGCACCTGGGGAGCCGCGCCATGGGCGGCGCGGCACTGCTGTTCACCGAGATGACGGCCACCAGTCCCGACGCCCGCATCACCCCGGGCTGTACCGGCATCTGGACCGACGAGCAGGGCGAGGCCTGGGGTCGCATCGTCAAGGCAGTGCACGAGAACAGCGACGCCCGCATCGCCCTGCAGATCGGGCACTCTGGCCGCAAGGGCTCCACGCGCCTCGCGTGGGATGGCATCGACCAGCCGCTGGCCTCGGGCAACTGGCCGCTCATCTCCGCTTCGGCATTGCCGTACATCGAGGGCGTCTCGCAGGTGCCGCGCGCGGCCGGCGATGAAGATCGCGCACGCGTGAAAAACGACTTCGTCGCCGCCGCGCGCCGCGCCGCCGCCGCCGGTTTCGACTGGCTGGAACTGCACGTCGCGCACGGCTACCTGCTGTCCTCGTTCATCTCCCCGCTGACCAACCAGCGCGCCGACCGCTACGGCGGGAGCCTGGAGAACCGCTGCCGTTATCCCATCGAGGTGTTCGCGGCGGTGCGCGCGGTATGGCCGTCCAACAAGCCCATCTCGGTGCGCATCTCGGCCAACGACTGGGTGCCGGGCGGCATCACGCCGGCCGATGCCGCGGAGGTGTCGCGCCTGTTCAAGAAGGCGGGCGTCGACCTCATCTCGGTGTCCTCGGGCGAGGTGAGCCGCGCCCAGCAGCCGGTGTTCGGACGCATGTGGCAGGTGCCCTTGTCCGACCGCATCCGCAACGAGGTAGGCATTCCCACCATCACCGTGGGCAACATCTACGAGTACGACCACGTCAACACCATCATCGGTGCGGGACGTGCCGATCTGTGCGCGCTGGCGCGCCCGCATCTGGCCGATCCGGCCTGGACGCTGCATGCGGCGGCCGCGCAGAAATACGCCGACATCGGCTGGGCGCGCCAGTACATCGGCGGCAAGATCCAGCTCGAGCGCAACCTGGAGCGGGCGGCGCAATTGGCGATGAACGCGTAGCGTGCCGGCGAGCGATTCCTCTACGCCGCCGGACATGCCTTGACCTCCAACCGCAGAATGCGGTTGCCGCCGCCGTGCTGCAGGTCGGCGGGGCTTGGCATGGCGTCAGTGGGTTTCAAATCCACATCCACCCAGTACACGCTGGCGCTTCGCTTGCGGTCGGCGATGACCGGTTTCAATCCCAGGGCCCGCGCCTGCTCGAATCGGCTCTGGCCGCGCTTGGGGTCGCTGAACAGGCCCAGGGAAATCGCCGGCGTCTCGTCGGGACCGGGCATTTCCAGCGCATCTTCGATGCCGGCCTGCTTGAGCCGGGACAGCAGCTGTTCCGCCGCCAAAGCATCCTCGGGTTTGGGCACGTACACCCACACGCCGGCCGGCACCTCGCCTTCGGCCACGCGCTGGCGCGGCGCGAAGCCAGTGCCGCGCAGCGAGGTGGCGGCGCGCACCGCCTCGGCCACATCGTGAAACGGACCGATGCTGACGCAGCGCCTGACATGGGTGAGGAGCGCTGCGGACTGGTCATCGCTCGCCACATGATCCTCCGCGCCCATCACCGGCGCGCCCTGCGAACCGACGCCATCGGCGCTGGCCTGGCGCAGTACCTCCGCGGAGGAACCGTGCGTCGCCCCCGGTGTCTCGGTCGCCAGCTTGATGCTGGGCGCCGGCGGCACAGAGCCGCCGCCCGCCTCTTCATCGGCGATGCCGTGAGTCCACAGCAAGTAGCCAAGGTTGGCCAGCACCAGCGCCAACACCACGGCCTTGAGGGCGCTCATCGGCCCGGCCTCCAGGGGCGAAGGATCATGGCGGCGCCGGCCGACGCGCCGGAACCGGCCGGAGCGAAGCCTCGCCCGAAACGAATTTGCGGCTCGTTCCCGCAACGCTCAGCAGCAGACCGCCGTCATGATCGATCCCCAGCGCCGTGCCCGTGAATTCCTGTTCGCCCAGCAATACCCGTGCTGCGCGACCCCGCAAGGCGTCGAGTTCACGCCACTCGGCATCGAAGGAGCTGAATCCGGATTGCTCGAATACGGCCAGCGCCTCCAGCAATTCGTCGATGAGCGCGCCGGCCAGCGCATTGCGCGAAGGCACGCGGCCGCAGGCCTGGGCCACCGATGCCGGCATCACCGCGCCGGCCGGCAGGCCCGCCAGTCCCTGCGGCGCCAGCGACACGTTCAGGCCCAGCCCGACCACTACGAAGGTCGGCCCCGCTCCCTCACCGCGCAGCTCCAGCAGGATGCCGCCCATCTTGCGGTCCTCGAACCAGATGTCGTTCGGCCACTTGAGCCGCACCCCGCGCGCACCCACGCGCGCGAGCGCGCGCGCCGCCGCAACTCCCGCGGCCAGGCTCAGAGCCGGTAGATCGCGCGGAGATTCCTGGAAACTCCAGCTCAAGGAAAGCGCCAGCGCGTGCCCGAAGGGCGCGATCCAGGCGCGACCGCGCCGGCCACGACCTCTTGTTTGCAGCTCGGCCAGCATGGCAAACGCGCAGCCTGCCGGCGGTCGCTCGTCCTCCAGCAAACGGGTGTTGGTGGAGTCCACCTCGAAGCGTACATCCAGCCGCGCGAGCCGCGAACGCCGCCGCGCATCCAACTCCTTGCGAATGGCTTCGGCATCCAGCAGTTCCAGCGGCGCCTCGAGTCGGTACCCGGCGCGCGGCTGCGCGATCACCTCGATGCCCAGCTCGCGCAGACGTTCCACATGCTTCCACGCCCCCGCCCTGCTGATGGCCAGCGTCGCGGCCAATTCCTCACCAGAATGCACCGCGCCATCCGCCAGGAGCGAGAGCAGCTCGCGCGCGCTCATGACGAGCGCGGTCGCAGCAGCCACACGCGGCGGGCGCGATGCTCCGTTCCTTGCAACATGCGGCTGATGTTGCCGCGGTGCGTGAAGATGATGAAGCCGGCGGTGGCGATGCAAAACAGCAGGAAAGACAGATCCTCGGGCGTTCGCAGCCACACCACCGCCACCAGGCATACGCCGGCCAGCATGGTGGCAAGCCCGACGAAGCCCGTCAGCACCAGCGCCAGGATCCACACCGCCAACAGCGGCAACAAGGTCCAGGGATGCAGGCTCACCAGCACACCCACCGCCGTAGCAGCGCCCTTGCCGCCACGAAACTGATGCCAGATGGGATACACATGTCCGACGATCACTGCCGCAGCGCAGGCGAGCCGCAACCACTCGCGCGATACCGTGGGGTCGATGCCGATGCCGGGAATGTCCAACGGCGGCAGCAGCAGCACCGCCGCCACGCCCTTGGCAATGTCGATGGCCAGCACCGCGAGCCCGAAGACCAATCCCTGCGTGCGCAGCGCATTGGTGCCGCCAGCGTTGCCGCTGCCCAGCGTGCGGATGTCCACCTTGCGCAAGCGCCCCAGCAAGAGGCTCCCGAGAATGGCGCCCAGAGCATACGCCAGCAGCACTTTCGTACCCAGTTCCAGCATGGGGGCGATTATGCCACTTCGGGCGCAGCCCACCCGCGGCAACTGCATCAACCGTTTCAGCCGCGCGGCAAATGGATCTCCGCCAGCATGCAGCGCACGCTGCCACCGCCGAGCCGTTCGATGGTCGGGATGCGCGCGGGCAGCACCTGCCCGTGGCGCGCCAGCAGCGCACGCTGCGGCTCGTCCAACGCCTCCCATGCGCTTGCCGACAGCGCGATCAGCGGCTCGTAGCCTCGCAGCTCCAGCAGGTTGCCGGCGAATCGTTCCATCTGCCGCGTCGAAATCTCCAGCAGCTCGCGGCCCGAGGCGCGCAGCAGCGATAGCACCGCCGCACGCTGCGCCGCATCCGGCAGGGCTTCGGTGCACAGCACCGCGAACTCGCGGCCCAGCGCCATCAAGACGTTGGTGTGATACACCGGTATCGCGCCGGGCCCCGCCGCATCGAAGGTCACCAGCGTGTAATCCAGCAATTGCGCGAACTCGCCCAGCACGTTCAAATCGGTACGCGGCGACAGGCAGGCGTAGGCCTGGCGCGCAGGGCGGTCCAGGATCAGGCTGCCGGTGCCTTCGAGGAAGCGCCGCTCGCACTCGTGCGCGCGCAGATCGACGCGGCGGCCGATGCGAAAGCCGCCCTCGCGGCGCACCTGCTCGATGATCTCCTCGCGGCATTCCAGGCGCCGATTGGGTGCCAACATCGGGTACAGCACCACGGTTCCATCGGCATGGAAACTCACCCAATTGTTGGGAAACACCGCGTCGGGCTTCGCCGGTTCGGGCGTGTCCTCGGCCACGATGACCTGCACGCCAGCGGCGCGCAGGGTCGCTGTCAGGGCATCGAACTCCGCCAGCGCCTGCCGCTGGGTGGTCGAGTCATCCTCGCCGATCCGCCGCTGGAACTCGTTCGACGCGGCCGTCTGCTCGTTGTAACCGAAGCGGGCCGGGCGCACCATCAGCACGGCTGCGGCAGTTTGCGCTTCGCTCATCGCCACCCCTCGCCCGCGGACCCGCGGATTCGTTCGGACTGTTTACAAGGTATCATGGCCGCCTGCGCCCGCGAGGGAGTGAGTGCGTTGCCGATGTTTCGTCCAGTCTGCGCCTGTGCCTTGACCCTGCTGTCCACCGCCGTGTTCGCGCAGGCACGGCAGGCCGCACAATACCCCATCGACCAGAACGCCGTCATCGTGGCGGCCAAGCGCCTTGCCGCCACCGCCTACGGGTCGCGACCCGCCAACTTGCCGGCGGGATTGGAAAACTTGCGCGCTGACCAGTACCGCGACATCCACTTCGTGGATTCCGCCGCCATCTGGTCGCACGAAGCCCTGCAATTTCGCCTGGGCTTGCTGGCAGCGGGCTTCTACTTCCAGTCGCCGGTGAGCATCTCGCTGGTGGAAAACGGCGTTTCGCAGGAACTCAACACCGAGCCCGGCATGTTCGAGATCGGTCCGAGCGCTCCGGCGAGCCTCGCGCGCATCGCGCTGCCGCTGTCGGGCTTCAGCGTGCGCACCCGGCTCGATTCGCCCAAGATCTGGCAGGAATTCCTGCGCTTCCAGGGAGCGAGCTACTTCCGCGCCCTGGCGAAACAGCAGACCTTCGGCCTGTCGGCGCGAGGGCTCGCAGTGAACATCGCCGAGCCCATGGGCGAGGAATTCCCCGCTTTCACCCAGTTCTGGATCGAAAAGCCCGCGCCGAAATCCGCAAGCCTGGTGATCAACGCACTGCTGGACTCGCCCTCGGTCACCGGCGCGTTCCACTTCGTGGTGCAGCCCGGCATCGAGACCACCATGGACGTGGACGCCATGCTATTCGCACGCACACCGATCCGCGCGCTGGGGGTGGCGCCGCTGACTTCGATGTTCCTGTACGACGCTTCCAACCGTATGCGGCGCGATGACTATCGCGCCGAAGTGCACAACTCGGACGGGCTGCAGATCACTTCCAGCGGCGGAGAGCCCATCTGGCGCCCACTCGCCAATCCGGCCAAGCTCCAGATCTCCGCCTTCACCACCGACCCACCGCGTGGCTTCGGCCTGATGCAACGCGCGCATATGCCTGAGGATTTCCAGGACCTGGACGCGCAGTACGAACGGCGGCCCAGCGCCTGGATCGAACCCAAGTCCGACTGGGGCGCCGGCGCGGTGGAACTGGTGGAAATACCCACGGCGCGCGAGACCAACGACAACATCACCGCGTTCTGGCGACCGGCCGGAACACTCACGCCGGGGCGACCCTGGCGCTTTGCCTATCGCATTACCTGGATGGGTCAGGGCAAGCCGCAAAAGGGACTGGCGCGGGTAGTGGCCACGCGCTCCGGTGCCAGCCCCGAGGGCAACCGGCGCATGTTCATGGTCGACTTCAGTGGCACCGGCGACAAGGTTGCGGATCTGCGCCTGGATATCGGCGCCTCCACCGGCAAGATCGGCAACCTGTCCATCACGCCCTACCCGGCCATCAAAGGGTTTCGCGTCGGCTTCGACCTGACGCCGCGCGATGCCGAGGTGGTCGAGTTGCGCCTGCGGGTGCTGCAACATGACAAGCCGGTCAGCGAAACCTGGCTGTACCGGTGGACACCGTCGTGAACTCCGCGGTGAAGCTGGACCTCGCCGAAGCGCCCGGCGGCATGCCGCCGCCGGCGCCGCTGTCCATGCCCGCGCAGGATTTGAGCTACGCCGCATCGAGGGACCGCCGCTGGCGCTTGAGCAAATCGGTGGCGCTGGCGCGATTGCTGCTGGTCGTGATCACCGTCGGCATCACCACCTACGGTGCCTATGAAATCCTCGACGCCGTGCGTTTCGCCAAGATGACGGTGCTGCAGGGATTGATGATCGTGTTCTTCATCATCACCTTGAGCTGGATCGCCTTCGCCGCCGGCACCGCGCTGGTCGGACTGATCAAGGCGCGGGAATTCCGCCCTCCGGCCGATCTCGACACCGGCGCAGCGCTCACCGCACTGGTCATGCCCATTTACAACGAGGATCCCACCAATGTCACCGCGGCGCTGCAGGCCATGGCCGAGTCGCTGCGTGGCACCGGCGCCAAGGAGCGCTTCGAGATGGTGCTGCTGTCCGACTCCACCAACGCCGATGCCTGGGTGCGCGAATCGCTGGCATTCAACCGCTTGCGCGCCGCGGTACCCTGGATGACGGTGTGGTACCGGCGTCGTTGGCAGAACATCGCGCGCAAAGCGGGCAACGTCGAGGACTTCGTGACGCGCTGGGGCGGGCGCTACGATTACATGATCGTGCTCGATGCCGACAGCCTGATCGATGCCGCCACGCTCACCGGCCTTGTGCGCAAGATGCATGCGGACCCGACGCTGGGGATCCTGCAGTCCACGCCCACGCTCATCAACGCCACCACCCTGTTCGGGCGGTTGCAGCAGTTCGCCTCGCGCGTATACGGACCGGTGGTCTCGCGCGGCCTTGCCTCCTGGTCGGGCGACAGCAGCAACTACTGGGGCCACAATGCCATCATCCGCGTGCAGGCGTTCGCGCAGTGCTGCGGCCTGCCCACCCTTCCCGGCCGCAAGCCCTTCGGCGGGCACATCCTGTCGCATGACTTCGTCGAAGCGGCGCTGATCCGCCGCGCCGGCTGGAAGGTGCACATGGCCACCGACCTGCACGGCTCCTACGAGGAGTGTCCGCCCACGCTCATCGACCTGTCGGTGCGCGACCGGCGCTGGGCGCAGGGCAATCTGCAGCACACCAAGGTGCTGGGTGCGGCGGGATTGTCCACGGTGAGCCGGCTGCATCTGGCGGTGGGCATCATGAGCTACCTGTCATCGCCGCTGTGGCTGGTGCTGCTGTGCGTGGGCTTCGCACTGTCGCTGCAGTCGCACCTGATCCGCCCGGAATATTTCACCCATGACTTCCAGCTGTTTCCCACCTGGCCGCGGTTCGATGCCAAGCTCCTGCTGGACATCTTCCTGTTCAGCATGTTCGTGTTGCTGATCCCGAAAATGATCGGGCTGCTGCGCGCCCTGGTCAACGGCCCGATCCTGCGCGCCACTTACGGTCCGATCGGGCTGGTGCTGAGCTGCGCGGTGGAACTGGTGCTCTCGGCCCTGTATGCGCCGGTGCTCATGCTCACCCAGAGCCAGCACGTGTTCGAGATCCTGCTGGGACGCGATTCGGGTTGGGGCGCGCAGCGTCGCCGAGTCAGCGATACGGCAACATCGGACTCCTGGCATGCTTATCGCCGGCACACCATCGTCGGCATCATCACCGCACTGATCGCCTGGTTTCTCTCCCCGCCGCTGTTCGCCTGGATGTCGCCGGCGCTGGCCGGGTTGATACTCTCGGTGCCGCTGTCGCGCGCCAGCGGCAGCACACTGATCGCGCGCGGCCTTGCCAAAGTGGGCATTCTGCGCACGCCCGAGGATGCGCATCCACCGGCGCTGCTCGCGCGCAAGCAGGAGCTCATCGCGCAGGCACCGGAGTT
>JAFEGC010000107.1 GCA_018240265.1 Pseudomonadota bacterium
CGCGTGAGCGAATCCTTCGCTCTGCTGCAGGACGACGTGGCATTGGTGCCCGTCTCCGCTGATTCGCTGTGCGGCGCCGCGCTGGACATGCGTGGCGCCCCGGGCGAGCACGCCGATTTCCTGAACGGACTGCTGCTGCGCGTCTTCTGGCGCCTGCTCGTGTGGCTGCACGGCGGCCGGTTGGTGCCCAAGGGTTTCGACTTCCCCTTCGAGCGGCCTGCACATGCCGCGAGCTATGCCCGAATCTTCTCGGGTTCTCTGCGCTTCGGGCAGGCCCGTGCAGTGGTCTGGTTCGAGGCCTCCGCGTTCGCGCAACCGATGCGTCGTGACATCATCGCGCTCCAGGCTTTCCTGCGCGCCACGCCGGGCAACCTGGTGGGCCCCCGTCTGAACGAGCGTACGTCCAGCGCACGCGTGCGCGCGCTGCTGCAACAAGCGTGTCCGGAATGGCCACATCTGGCTGTCGCAGCGCAGCGCCTGCACATGTCGGTCAGCGCTCTGCAACGGCATCTGGCCATGGAGGGAACGTCCTATCAGATGCTCAAGGACAAGTTGCGCCGCGACATGGCCATCGTCCGGCTGACCAGCAGCGATGCCACGCTGACCGCCATTGCCGACGAATTGGGGTTCGCCGACAGTACCGCATTGCAGCGGGCTTTCAAGTCGTGGACCGGGAGCACACCGAGCGTCTATCGATCGCATGCTCGCGAGCCATAGTTCGGTTGCGGGCAACGGTGCATAGTCTGTCCGCAGCGTGCAAATCGCGCATGTACGCCACCACGACCGGTTCAACTTCAGACTGAATTGTTCGGGCCTGCTACTTGACTGCGGGAGCAGTCGCGCCATTGTTCGCCAAATCTCGCTTCAAATCCCGCGCACGTTGGATCAGGTATTGATGGATGTCTTCGATGTCGTCCATCTTCAACACATCCATGAACGCGGGCATGCCCTTCTGCGCATAAGCCCCGGCCACGATGCCGGCGATAATCTGATGTTTCTCCGGCGTGAGGTAACGCAGATCCGGCAACACGCCACCGCCGATCGCACTTGGGCCATGGCACATGCCGCAATGCGAGTTGTACGCGATCCGTCCGCGGTCGACCGCCTTGGCATCGAGTGGGGTCGCCGGCGGTTCGGGCAGTGCGACCAGCGAGTTCTGCGGCGGCGGCAACGTAGCCGTGCCGCCGAGCTTGAAGGCCAGTACACGCGCTTCGGCGCGAACCTTGGCCGCGCCCATTGCGCCCAAAGCGAGCGGGTAGGCGCCACCCCAGCCTGCTGCGACCGCGATGTATTGCTCACCGTTGACGCTGTAGCTGACTGGCCCTGCCATCACCCCTGTGTTGGCAGAGGTTTCCCACAGCTTGACGCCCTTGTCCGCACTGTAGGCAACGAAGCGGCCATCGGCTGTGCCCTGAAATACCAGATTGCCGGCGGTGGCGAGCGTGCCACCGTTCCAGATCTGATCGTAGTTCTGGCGCCAGATTTCCTTCTTCGCCACCGGGTCCCAGGCGATCAAGTGACCTTTGTAGAGACTTTGCACGCCGGTCAATTCCTTGAGCGTTTCCGGCAGCGCTAGCGGCGCGGCGCCCAAATGCCAGTTGCCCTTGCTAGTCCACCGCTGTGAGTCGTCTGGCGGATAGAACGCAGGCGCTTCCTGCGCGGGAATGTAGACAAGGCCGGTCTGCGGGTCGTAAGACATCGGCTGCCAGTTGTGCCCGCCGGCTGGGCCAGGGAACACCAGCTTTGCGCCACCGGTCCAGTCGCCCTCGACGGTTTGCTCCGGCCGACCGGTCTTGATATCGACGCGTTTGGCCCAGGTGACCGGCACATAGCTGTCGGCGGAAATCAGAGCGCCAGTGGCGCGATCGAGCACATAGAAGAAACCATTCTTCGGCGCCTGCATCAGCACCTTGCGCTTCGTGCCGCCGATATCGAGATCGGCGAGGATAATGTGCTGGGTCGCTGTGAAGTCCCAGGTCTCGCCCGGCGTGGTCTGGTAGTGCCAGACGTATTCGCCAGTGTCGGGCCGGAGTGCGACGATCGACGAAAGGAACAAGTTGTCCCCCTTGCCCTCACTGCGCAGCTTGCGGTTCCATGGCGAGCCGTTGCCAACACCGACGTAGAGCAGGTCGAGCTCCGGGTCGTAGGCCATCGAATCCCACACCGTGCCTCCTCCGCCGAACTTCCAATACTGGTCGCCGAACCAGGTCTTGCGTGCCATCTCCATGGCCTTGTCTTCGGGCGGCAATGCCGGATCGCCGGGCACGGTGAAGAAGCGCCAAGCCTGCTTGCCAGTCTCGGCGTCGTAGGCGGTCAAGTAGCCGCGCACGCCCAATTCAGCACCGCCGTTGCCGATCAGAACTTTGCCCTTCACCACGCGCGGCGCGCCCGTTACGGTGTAGCTTCGGCTGTGGTCGAGCACGGTGTCGGCTTCCCAGATCACCGCGCCAGTCTTGGCGTTGAGCGCGATCAGGCGGCCATCGTAGGCACCGACATAAACCTTGCCGTTCGACAGCGCGACCCCTCGGTTGACAGCATCGCAGCAACCGTCCCGATCTTTGTCCTTTGGTACCTTGGGATCGAACTTCCACAGTTCCTTGCCGGTCGCCGCATCGAGTGCACTGACGATGCTGTAGGCACCGGTCACATACATCACACCGTCGACGATGATGGGTGTTGCCTCGACACCGCGATCAATGTCGAGTTTGTAGGTCCATGCAAGGCCGAGCTTGCCGACGTTGCTGGCCTTGACCTGTTCGAGAGGACTGAAGCGCTGCTCGTCGTAAGTGCGCCCATGGAAAAGCCAATTTCCGGCATCTTTGTCAGCGCGGGACGCGTTCACAACCGCAGCAAAGACAAGACCGGCAAACAGGGTCCCTGCAGCGACGGCCGTTGCAATACCGATCTTCATCACGTCTGCCTTAACCGAGCGCCATGTTGATGACATGAGATTGGGTGAATTCCGCCAAGCCTTCTTCGGCCAGTTCGATGCCAACGCCCGACTGCTTGGAACCGGCGAGCGGAATGCTCGGGCCGAAATCGAGGTGCTTGTTGATCCAGATAGTGCCGGCATCCATGCGTGCGGCAAGGTCTCGCAGCCTTTGCGGATCCTTTCCCCAGATCGATCCACCTAACCCCATGGGAGAGGCATTCGCGCGCTGCAGTGCATCGTCGGGATCCGAGTAACGGATCACGGGCAGTACCGGGCCGAACTGTTCCTCGTCGACGATGCGGTCGCCATCGGTCACGTCGCGCACGATGGTTGGACGGATGAAGTAGCCGGGCCCATCCAAAACCTCGCCGCCGGCAATGACGTTGCCTCGCTCCCTGGCATCTTCGAGTAGTTCCCTCACCTTCGCGAACTGCTGTTCGTTCTGGAGAGGCCCCATCTGTATGTTCGGGTTCAACCCGTCGCCGACGACGACCGCATTTGCAAGCTTCGCGAGCTCTTCGCACATGCGATCGTAGAGCGAATCGTGGACGTACAGGCGCTTGATGGCCAGGCAGGTCTGGCCGCAGTTCATGAACGCGAAGGCATAGAGCGCCGGCGCGATCTGCGCAGGATCGGCGTCCGGCAGCACGATGGCCGCGTCGTTGCCGCCAAGCTCCAAGGTCATGCGCTTGAGTGTGTTCGCTGCGCTGGCCATGACCTTGCGCCCCGTAGCGCTGGAACCAGTGAAGCTGATCTTGCGTACGTCCGGATGGTTGGTGAGCATGGCCCCCAGATCATTGCGGTCCGTAATCACATTCACCACGCCGGCCGGGAAAATTCGCGCGCACAATTCACCGATGCGCATGGCGGTCAGTGGCGTGGTCGGCGCCGGCTTGAGCACCACGGTGTTGCCGCTCAGCAGTGCCGGGCCCAGTTTGGCGGCGATGAGCAGCACCGGAAAATTCCACGGCGTGATCGCGGCCACGACGCCGAGCGGCCGCCGGTGCTGCTCGACGCGGCGCTCACGCGTTACTTCCAGCACCTTGGGCGCCGGCGGACTCGCCGCGGCGAAGTAACGCAGGAAGCCGATGGCCGCGGATACTTCGAACGCGGACTCTGCAAGCGGCTTGCCTTGCTCCTGGGTGAGCAAGCGCAGCAGGCTCTCGTGTTCGCGCTCCATCGCATCGGCGAGTTCGCGGAGCAGCGCCTGGCGCTCGCCTGCCGCAGATGCAGCCCATTGCGGAAACGCCTTCTTCGCCGCCTGGATCGCTTCCTCCGCCTGCGTTTCCGAAGCTCGAGGGCATTCGACAAAGGCCAGCCCGGTCGCCGGATTGATCACTGGCATGGAGCCGTGCCCGTTGACCAACCGGCCGCCGATCAGCAACCGGTACTCGCCCGATGTCGTGGTATCTGTCATGTGCGTGTCTCCTGCTCAATTCTCGCGAAGAGATAAAGCGGTGGCGGCGGCAGTGGTTCCGGTGGCAGCCCATGACTTGCGGTTCATGCCGATCTTCTCTCTATGCTTGCGCTCGCCACAGGTGATGAAAACTTTGCTGCCGGTGACACAACGATCGTAGTCATCGCCGTTCCGAACGGCGATGGCAGATCGCTTCGATCGACTGACAAAGGGCCTCTTTCGGCGAAGGCCGCGTATGGCAAAGATGGGGACGATGACTACGGGCCGCCGCGTGGTGTGAGCAAAGAGGCCAGCCACTGCCGGTGGGGTCGAAAGAAGTCGTTCGTCAGCCGATCGAAGCGATCCGTCATCGCGCTTCAAGGGACTGATTATTACGATTCCAACTACATCACAATGCGCGGAAACAGCGCCGTGCAGGACGGCCGACGTTCGCGGTCCGGACCACGAAAAAGGAGACCAGCACATGCTGCCCCAGCTTCACCGCCACGCCTGGATGGATAGCGAGATCGAAGCCTTCCGCGAGCAGGTCCGCCGCTACGTCGCTGCCGAATTCAGCCCCAAGCTCGACGATTGGCGCCGCCAGGGCTATATCCCGCGCGAGACCTGGCGGCCCTTTGGCGATATGGGCTTCCTGCTGCCCGAGATGGAGGAGGCCTACGGTGGCGCCGGCGCGAACCTGGCCTACCAGTTGGTGGTGCAGGACGAGCTGACCCAGGCCGAGATGCCCGTGAACATCGCGGTGCATACCATCGCCTCGCACTACATCCTGGCCTGCGGTACCGAGACGCAAAAGCAGCGCTGGCTGCCGAAGCTCACCAACGGCGAGATGCTCGCCGCCATCGCGATGACCGAGCCCGGCTGCGGCTCGGACCTCAAGGCCATCGCCACCCGCGCGCGCCGTGACGGCGACCACTACGTGATCGATGGTGCCAAGACCTTCATCACCAACGGCCATACTTCCAATCTGCTGATCGTCGTGGCGCGCACCGGGGAGGCAGGCGCGCGCGGGCTGTCGCTGTTCGTGCTGGAGACCGAGAACCTACCCGGGTTCCGCGTCGGCCGCTTGCTCGAGAAAATCGGCATGGAGGCCTCGGACACGGCCGAACTTTTCTTCGACGGCGTGCGCGTGCCGGCCGACCAATTGCTGGGCGGCATCGAAGGCGAAGGCTTCAAGCAACTGATGGGCCAGTTGCCGTACGAACGCATGCTCATCGCTGTGCCGGCGGCGGCCACCATCGATCGTGCCCTTGAACTTACCATCGATTATACGAAGCAGCGCAAGGCCTTTGGGGGCACGCTGTTCGACATGCAGACCACGCGCCACAAGCTGGCCGAGTTGGCCACCATCGCACATGTGGTGCGCACCTTAGTCAACGACTGTATCCAGCGCTTGCTGGACGGCAAACTCGACGACGAGGCGGCCTACATGGCCAAGTGGTGGTGTACCGAGCAGCAGTGCCGCGTGACCGACGAGTGCCTGCAACTGTTCGGCGGTTATGGCTACATGGCCGAGTATCCGATCGCGCGCATGTACGCCGCCTCGCGTGTGCAGAAGATCTACGGCGGCGCCAACGAGGTCCTGAAGGATCTCATTTCGAGGAAACTGTGAGCGCGCCGCACCCGCCTCGGTTCCCGCTGCACGGCATCCGTGTGGTGGAGTTCGAGGGCATCGGCCCCGGCCCGCTGGCCGCAAAGATGCTGGCCGACATGGGAGCCGAGGTGATCGCACTGGTGCGCGCGGAGCCGGCGGCCGCGGTGCAGCAGCTCGGCGGAACCGCGGAAAATCCATTGCGTCGCGGCAAGCAGGTCGAGATCGTCGACCTCAAATCACCCGACGGCAAGGCGCGTGCGCTGGATCTCGTCGCCCAGGCCGATGTGCTGATCGAAGGCTATCGCCCGGGTGTGATGGAACGCATGGGGCTCGGCCCCGCCGATTGCGCGGCGCGCAATTCCAGGCTGGTCTACGGCCGGATGACGGGCTGGGGCCAGGACGGTCCGCTCGCCCAGTCTGCCGGCCATGATCTGAACTACGTTGCGCTCACGGGCCTGCTGTCGCTGTCGGCACGACAGGGGCAGGCACCGATTATGCCGCCGGCCGTGCTGGGGGACGCAGCCGGGGCGCTGGGCCTGGCCTTCGGTGTCGCCTGTGCACTGGTCGACGTGCGCGCCGGCGGCCGCGGCCGCATCGTGGACGCGGCCATCGTCGACATCGTCGCCATGCTCGGTACGCTGCTGCAGTGGCTTCGCGCCAACGGGCAGATCGACGGCCCGGAGCCGAGCCCGTTTCACGACTCGCCGTTCTACGATGTGTATGCCTGCGCCGACGGCGGCTTCATCAGCCTCGCCGCGGTGGAGCCCACGTTCTACGCGCTGCTGCTGGCGAAGCTGGGCCTGACGGACGTGAATCCCGCCGAGCAGTATGACCGGGCTGTCTGGCCCGCGCTGAAGGAGCGCATCGCAACCCTGATCCGCAGCCGGCCGCGCGCGTACTGGTGCGAATTGCTCGAAGGCAGCAACGCCTGCTTTGCTCCCGTGCTCGGTCTGGCCGAGGCCGTGCGGCATCCGCACAACGCGGCGCGGCACATCTACCAGTCCACTCTTTCGGGTGCTATCGACGTGGCTCCGGCACCGCGGTTCCAGGCGCTCGACGCAACGACTCAGGGGACAACGACATGACCGACAGCCCCGTCCGCGGTTGCTCCTCCACCATGGGCGACGCGCGCCAGCTCAACACCACCACGCTGATCCGGCACGCCGCGCGCACCCACCCGGAGCAGGAGATCGTTTACCGCACACGAGATGGCGGCTGGGACCGTTACACGTATGCCGATTGCTACGCTTGCGTCTGCCGCAGCGCCAATGCTTTGCGCGCGCTCGGCATCGGACCGGGCGACCGGGTCGGCATCCTGGACTGGAACAGCCGTCGCCACTTCCAGCTGTACTGGGCCATCCCCGGTCTGGGCGCGGTCATGCTGCAGATGAACCTGCGCCTGGGCCACGAGGACCTGGGCTATGTGGTCGGTCACAGCAACCTGTCCTACGTTTGCGTGGATGAATCACTCCTGCCGGTGGCCGAAGCCATTGCCGTGCATGCGCCGCAGATCAAGGGCTGGATCGTCATGACCGACAAGCCGCTGGACCAGATCAAGACCGCGCTGGCACCGCTGCTGCACTACGAAGACCTGCTGGCCGCCGCCGACGCGAAGATCGACTGGCCCGAGATCGAGGAAAGCTCGGCCTACAGCGCCTGCTACACCACAGGCACCACGGGCAAGCCCAAAGGTGTGTACTACTCGCACCGCGCCATCTATCTGCACTCCACGGCCTTCGCGACCAGCATGGGCATGACCTTGGACGATTGCACCATGCTCATCACTCCCATGTTCCACGGCCAGAGTTGGGGCCTGCCGCAGGCTGCCGCCATGATGGCCAACAAGATCGTGCTGCCGGGCCGCTACGCCGCGGAAGACACCCGGCCGCTGACCGACGCCATGATCGCCGAGGGCGTGACGGTCACCAACGGCGCGCCGGCCATCTTCCAGCCGATGTTGCAGTACATCGAGACGCTGCCGGTCAAGCCGGATTTCCGCCGCATGCGCATGCTCTCCGGCGCCACCGAGCCGCCGCTGTCGATGATGATCGGATATCACGAACTCACCGGCGCCGAGGTGGTGCATGCGTACGGCGCCACCGAAACCACACCTCTGGTCGCCGTCAACCGCCTCAAGCCCGCACTGAAGAAGCGCCTGTCAGAGGACGAGCAGTGGAACCTGAAACGCAAACAAGGCCTGATCCTGACCGGGGTGGACATCCGCATCCTTGGCGCCGACGGCGAGGATCTGCCGCACGACGGCCGCTCGGCCGGCGAAATCTGCTTGCGCGGCCCCTGGATCACCGCCGCCTACCACGACATGCCCGATGCCGAAGATCGCTTCCTCGAGGGCGGCTGGTGGCGCTCCGGCGACGCCGGCACGATCGACGAGAACGGCTACCTCAAGGTCACCGACCGCATCAAGGACGTGATCAAGAGCGGCGGCGAATGGATCTCTTCCATCGACATGGAAAATTTGCTCATGGGCCACCCAGCCGTGCGCGATGCCGCGGTGGTCGGCATTCCTCATGCGAAGTGGCAGGAACGGCCGCTGGCCTTGGTGGTGCTCAAACCTGGCCATGAGGCCACGGTGGAACAACTCCATGCTCACCTGGCCAGTGCCTTCGCCAAGTGGCAACTGCCCGACCAGATCCTGTTCGTCGAGGCCATCCCCAAGACCAGCGTCGGCAAGAACGACAAGAAGCGCATGCGCGCCGAG
>JAFEGC010000108.1 GCA_018240265.1 Pseudomonadota bacterium
CTGGACATGCGGGTGCAGCGCGCGGCCGAGGACGGGCTCACCGGCAAGCGCGGCGCGGTGGTGGCCATCGATCCGCGCAACGGCGACGTGCTGGCGCTGGCCAGCTCCCCGGGCTTCGATCCCAACGGTTTCGCGCGCGGCTTGACCACCTCGCAGTACAACGCCCTGCAGAACGACATCGACAAACCGCTCCTGAACCGCGCGCTGCGCGGCGCGTATCCCTCCGGCTCGACCATCAAGCCGGCCATCGCGCTGGCCGGCCTCACCTATCACCTGGTCAATCCCGCCAAGCCCGAGTTCTGCGCCGGCGTGTTCCACCTGCCCGGCAGCCGCCTGCAGTTTCGCGAGGGCAAGACCGGGCGCCACGGCTACATGGACCTGGAACATGCCATCGCCAAATCCTGCGATGTGTATTTCTACGGCCTTGCCGCCACCATCGGCGCGCAGCGCATCGCGGACTTTCTCTCGCCCTTCGGCTACGGCTCGCTCACCGGCATCGACATCGGCGGCGAAAAGCCCGGGCTCCTGCCCTCGCCCGAATGGAAGAAAAAAGCCTTCAAGCGCCCCGCCGACCAGGTGTGGTTCCCGGGCGAGACCGTGAACTTCGGCGTCGGCCAGGGCTACCTGCTGGTGACGCCGTTGCAGCTTGCGCACGTGGCCTCGGTCATCGCCGAGCGCGGCAAAAGCTTCAAACCGCGCCTGGTCACCGCGGTGAAGGAAACCGCCGACCGCACCGACAACATGGCGGTGTCGGTCAACCCGCCGGTGCAGGGCGTGGCGGAGGACGACTGGAACATCGTGCTCAAGGGCATGATCGGCGCGACCACCTACGGCACCGCCGCCTACACCGCCGGCAAGGGGGCGCCTTACACCATCGCCGGCAAGACCGGCACGGCGCAGGTGTTCACGGTGTCGCGTTCCGAGCGTCTCACCGACAAGGTGTCGGAGCGCCTGAAGGATCATTCCTGGTTCATCGCCTTCGCGCCCGCCGACTCGCCCAAAATCGCGGTGGCGGTGCTGGTGGAGAACGGCGGCTTCGGTTCGGCGGTGGCCGCGCCCATCGCGCGCAAGGTGATGGATGCGTGGATCCTGGGCGCCGAGCCGGTGCTGCCGCCGGCCATGGGACATCACACATGATCTCGGATGAATTCGCCGAAAGCCGCACCCGCCGCACGCTCACCGCGGGCGGGCGCGTGCTGCGCGCGCTGCGCCTGGACGGGCCGCTGACCGGCGCACTGGCGGCTGTCATCACCATCGGCTTCCTGGTCGTCTACAGCGCCTCGGGCCAGAACCTCAACGTGATGGAGCACCACATCGCCAACCTCGGCGTTGCGGTCACCGCGATGATTTTCCTGGCGCGATTCGCCACGCCCCAGTACCTGCGGCTGTTCGCGCCGGTGGCATACGTGATCGGCATCATCCTGCTCATCGTGGTCGACTTCACCGGCCACGTGGGCAAGGGCGCGCAACGCTGGCTGGACATCGCCTTCATCCGCTTCCAGCCTTCGGAAATCATGAAGCTGGCGGTGCCGATGGTGTGCGCCTGGTACATGCACGAGCGCCCGCAGCCGCCCACCGCCCGCGATCTGCTGGTGCTGGGTCTTTTGATCGCCATTCCCACCGCGCTCATCGTCAAGCAGCCGGACCTCGGCACCGCGCTCCTGATCGCCTCCTCGGGGCTGATCCTGATCCTGCTGGCCGGGCTCCAGGTGAGCATCATTCTCGCCTGCATCCCGGTGGTGGCGGGCGTGGCCTGGGCCGGCTGGCATTTCATGCACGAGTATCAGCGCCAGCGCGTGCTCACCTTCCTCAATCCGCAGAACGATCCGCTGGGCACGGGCTATCACATCATTCAGTCGCAGATCGCCATCGGCTCGGGCGGGGTGTTCGGCAAGGGCTACATGAACGGCAGCCAGGCGCAGCTCGAGTTCCTGCCGGAGCGATCCACGGATTTCATCTTCGCCGTCATCGGCGAGGAGTTCGGCCTGCTGGGCCAGCTGCTGGTGCTGACGCTGTACGGCGCCATCATCGCGCGCGCGCTGTACATGGCCATGCAGGCCCAGGACACGTTCTCGCGCCTCACCGGCGGCACCATCGCGCTGTCCTTCTTCGTGTACGTGTTCGTCAACTCCGGCATGGTCAGCGGCATCCTGCCGGTGGTGGGCGTGCCGCTGCCGCTGATCAGCTACGGCGGCACCTCGATGGTGACGCTGCTGGCCGGCTTCGGCATCCTGAGCTCGCTCCACTCGCACCGCAAACTGGTGGGCTCGTAAGGGCGATGCGCAACGGAAGCCTTCGCCCGGTCGCCGTCCTCGCCGCGACCTGCCTGGTCTTTGGCCTCACCGGCCCGCGCGCCGCGCGCGCGCTCGATGTGGAGCGCCCCGAGGTGCGCCGGTTCATCGACCACATGGTGCAGGACAACGGCTTCAAGCACGGCGCCTTGAGGCGCCTGCTGCGCACGGCGCAAAAACAGAATTCCATCATCGACGCGATGAACCGCCCGGCGGAGAAGGCCAAGCTGTGGTACGAGTACCGGCAGATTTTCCTCACCGAGAAGCGCATCCGCGACGGCATCGACTTCTGGGTGGCGCATCGCGAGGAGCTGGAGCGGGCCGCGGCCGACACGGGCGTGGCGCCGGAATACATCGTGGCCATCCTGGGCGTGGAGACGCAGTACGGGCGGCAGACGGGCCGCTACCGCGTGTTGGATGCGCTGGCGACGCTGGCCTTCGACTACCCGGAGCGAGCGCCGTTCTTCACCTCCGAGCTGGAGCAGTTCCTGCTCATGGCGCGTGAGGATCGCGTCGATCCGCGCACCGCGACCGGTTCCTACGCCGGCGCCATGGGCGCGCCGCAGTTCATGCCCTCCAGCTACCGGCGTTTCGGAATGGACGGCGACGGTGACGGCAGGATCGATCTATGGTCGAATTGGCCGGACGTGTTCCACAGCATCGGCAATTATTTTCGCGAGCATGGCTGGCAGTCCTGCGCGCCCCTGATGTACGAGGCTGAGCTCGCGCTGCTGCGCGTGCCGGCCTCCGACGGCCGCCGCTTCAGCCTCGATGAGACCATCGGCTCGCTGCGCGAGCAGGGAGCGCAATTGCGGGATGCGTGCGATGCCACTCCCGATTCGACCGAGGCCGGCATGATCGCGGTCGACCGGCCCGACGGCCTGGGCTGGCGCGTGGGACTGAAGAACTTCTACGTCATCACCCGCTACAACCGCAGCTCACTGTATGCCATGGCGGCCGGCGAGCTGGCCGCGGCGTTGCGCTACCACGTCGATCACGAGCGCCTGCCGGTGCCCGACGAGATCGCCGGCGCCAGCGTGCTGGAGCTGCCGTGGTAAGGGCACCGCGGACGCATGTTGCGCGCGCGCCCAGCGCTCCGCGTACCTTGCACGCTCCACGCGCCGCGCGCCTTGCACACGCCGAACGCGCGCTGGGCGTACTGCTCTGCGCCGCGCTCGGCGCCTGCAGCATCACCGGCCGGCATGAGCCCGCACCCGAGACGCGCGCCCCGTCCAGCGGCAATGCGCCCGCCGCGCCGGCCGGCGTGCCGCCGCCGCCCACGGACATGCTGTCCACGCCGGATGCGGTGCCGAAGGTGGAGCCACGCTCGCGCTATGGCAACCCGGCTTTCTACGACGTGTTCGGCAAGCGTTACTACGTCATGGCATCGAGCCTGGGCTATGTCGAGCGCGGCGTGGCTTCCTGGTATGGCCCGGGCTTTCACGCCGTGCGCACCTCCACCGGCGAACCGTACGACATGTACGGCATGACCGCCGCGCACAAGACGCTGTCACTCCCGACCTACGTGCGCGTCACCAATCTGGAAAACAACCGCAGCATCGTGGTGCGCGTGAACGATCGCGGTCCCTTCGTCGGCAATCGCATCATCGACCTGTCCTACACCGCGGCGGCGAAGCTCGACATGCTGCGCAAGGGCACGGCCTTCGTCGAAGTACGCGCCATCGACCCGCTGGCCAATCCCATCAGCACCGTCACGCCGGTGACCTCGGCGCTGTTGACGGCGCCCGGCGCGAACCCTGCCTTGACCGGCGGCGTGAGCGCGGGTGTGCCGGGCAGCACCACGCTGCCCGCGTCCGGCTCCGCGGCTCCAGCTCCGAGCGCGACGCCCGAACCCACGACAGGAATCGTCCCCCGAGCCGGAGCCGTCCCAGGAGCTGCCGCACCTGGCACTTCACCCCGCACGCCATCCGCTGCTCCAATCGGCGCCTCGCCCGCCGGCTCAGCGCCCGCGGCATCGACTCCCCCGGCGCGCAGCGGTCTGTTCGTGCAGGCCGGCGCGTTCACCAATCGGGCCAACGCCGAGCGGCTGGCCTCGCGTCTGTCCGCCGGACGGTACGGCCAGGTATTCGTGCGCGAGGCACAAAGCGCCGGCAAGCCGTTGTATCGCGTGCGCATCGGCCCGGTGGCCGACGTACCCGCCTTCGACCGCACGGTGAAGGCGCTGGAATCGGCCGGCATTCACGATGCCCATCTGGCGATGGACTGAGCGGCATGACGCGAACCGTGCCAAACCCCTATCATTGCCGCCCAGGAGGTTCACCCACCATCATGACCCGCTTCATCGCCCTGCTCGTCCTTGCCGCCGTCGCTCCGTTCACGCGGGCGCAGACGCCGATTCCCACGCCGCCCTCGGTGGATGCGCGCTCCTACATCCTGGTGGACGCGAACACCGACAAGATTCTCGCCTCCAAGGAAGCCACCGCGCGCATGGAGCCGGCCAGCCTGACCAAGCTCATGTCCGCGTACATCGTGTTCCAGGAACTGGCCGCCGGCAAACTCAAGCTCGATGAGCAGGTGACGGTGAGCGAGCACGCCTGGCGCACGGGCGGATCGGGATCGGGAGGCTCGACCACCTTCCTCGAAGTGGGCAAGCCGGTGCCGGTGAACATCCTGATCATGGGCATGATCGTGCAGTCGGGGAACGATGCCACCATCGCCCTGGCCGAGCGCATCGCCGGCACGGAGGAGACCTTCGTGCAGATGATGAACGCCAATGCGCAGCGGCTGAAAATGGTGGGCACGCATTTCGACGACAGCTCCGGGCTCCCCTCGCCGCAGCACTACACCACGGCGCGCGACATGTCGCTCCTGGCCAACGCCATGATCCGCGAATTTCCGCAGTACTACCGCTGGTATTCGGTGCGCGAGTACGAGTACAACGGCATCAAGCAGCAGAACCGCAACGGCCTGCTGGGACGCGATCCGAGCGTGGACGGCATGAAGACCGGTCATACCGAGTCAGCCGGCTACTGCCTGGTCACCTCCGCGCTGCGCAACGGCATGCGCCTGGTGTCGGTGGTGCTGGGTTCCAAGAGCATGAAGGCGCGCGAGGATGCCAGCGCGGCGCTGCTCAACTACGGCTTCACCTTCTACGACACCAAGCTCATCACCAAGCGCGGCACCCGGCTCGGCTCGGTGGCGCTGCTCAAGGCGGAAAGCTCGCCGGTGGACGTGGGTATAGGCCGCGATCTATGGATCACCGTGCCACGCGGCGAGATGGGTTCGCTCAAGACCGTGGTGGAAACCACGCCGGGCCTGATCGCCCCGCTCCGCCTAGACTCGGTGGTGGGCAGCTACAAGGTACTGGGCGCGAACGGCCAGCCGCTGCTGGTCGAGCCGCTGCATCCGTTGAAGCCGGTGGCCCTGGGCGGCCTGTGGCGACGCGCGGTGGACTCGGTCAAGCTCTGGTTCCACTAGGCCGCGCGCCATGCCCCTGCCGCATTGCTGGCTGAACGGCCGATATCAGCCGCTGGCGGAGGCGAGGATTTCGCCATTTGACCGCGCCTTCCTGTTCGCCGATGCGGTCTACGAAGTGATCCCGGTGTATGGCGGGCGCCTGTTCCGCCTGCGCGCGCACCTGGACCGGCTGCGCCGGAGTTTGGAAGGCATCGAGATGGCCAGCCCCTTGAGCCACGAGCAGTGGCTCGACGTGTTGAACGGGCTGGTCGAGCGCAACGGCGGAGGCGACCAGTACGTATACCTGCAGGTGACGCGCGGCGCCGAGGATGGCCGCAATCACGCCTGGCCCGACGGGCTCGCGCCCACGCTGTTCGCCTACTGTTCGCCGCTCCCGCCCATCGCACCCGAGATGCTGGAACGGGGCGTGGCCGCGATCACGGCGCCGGACATCCGCTGGGCGCGGCGCGACATCAAGTCCACCTCGCTCCTGCCCAACGTGCTGCTGAAAAAGCAGGCGGCGCGCGCCGGCGCCTTCGAGGCCATCCTGCTGCAGGACGGATTTCTCACCGAAGGCTCCTCGACCACGGTTCACGTGTTGCTCGACGGCGTGGCGCACGCCCCGCCGAATTCCCACGCCATCCTGCCCGGCACCACACGCAGCGTGGTGGAGGAACTGGCGTTGCGCATCGGCCTGCCCACGCGCAGCGAGGCGGTGAGCGAGGCGCAGCTGCGCGGCGCACCGGAAATCTGGCTGGCCTTCTCCACGCGCGGCGTGCTGCCGGTAACACGGCTGGATGGGAAGCCGGTGGGCGACGGGCGGCCGGGCGAGCAGTACCGCCGTCTGCATGCGGCCTTCTTGGCCTACATTGACGAACTCGCCGGAACTCCGCCGCTATGAGCGAGCGCGGCAAGATCGAATTTCCCACCACCTTCCCCATCAAGGTGATGGGTCGCCAGGGCACGGAGCTTGCGCGCGTGGCGCGCGAGATCGTCGAGCGCCACGCCGGCGAATTGCAGGCGGCGCAGATCAGCGAGCGCCCCAGCACCGCCGGCAACTTCCTGGCACTCACCTTCACGATCGAGGCGCAAAGCCGGGAACAACTGGATGCGATCTACCGCGAACTCAGCGCCCACGAATTGGTGCTGATGGCGCTGTAGCCCAGGCGCGCGAGCAGCAGTGGCGCGAGCTTGCGCGCCGTCTGTTCCACGTCATCCGCCACGCCCAAATCCGCGAGCCGCGTCACCTGCAGGCCGCGATAACCGCATACATTGATGCGCTGAAAGGGCGCGAGATCGTTGTTCACGTTCAATGCCAGGCCGTGATAGCTTGCGCCGCGGCGGATGCGCAAGCCCACGCTTGCGATCTTGCGACCTTGCACGTACACGCCCGGCGCCTCGCGCCGCGCCTGCGCCTCGATACCGGCCGCAGCGAGGTAGTCGATGACCGCGTTTTCCAGCGCGGAGACCAGCGATCGCACGCCCAAGCCTCGGCGCTTCAGGTCCAGCAGCGGGTACACCACGAGCTGTCCCGGCCCATGGTAGGTGACCTGTCCGCCGCGGTCGATTTTCACCACCGGAATGTCACCCGCATCGAGCACGTGCTCGGGCGCGGCGTTCATGCCCAGCGTGAACACGGCGGGGTGCTCGAGAAACCAGATCTCATCGGGCGTGCGCGCATCACGCTCGTCGGTGATGTGCTGCATCTCGCGCCACGTGGGCTCGTAGGGTTGCAGCCCGCGAAAACGCAGCAGCGGCGCGTCGTTCATCCGCCGCGGGCCAGGCCGCCCGCGCCAAGCCCCGCGTTGTTGCGCGCCAGCGCCTGTTCGGCGCGGTAGCTGGAACGCACCAGCGGCCCCGAGACGCATTCCAGGAAGCCGCGCTGCAACGCCCATTGGCGATACAGATCGAACTGCTCGGGCGTGACGTAGCGTTCCACCGGCAGATGATGCACCGTGGGGCGCAGGTACTGCCCCAGCGTGAGAATGTCCACCCCGGCACGGCGCAGATCATCCAGGCAAGCAGCGATCTCCGCCTCGGTTTCGCCCAGCCCCAGCATCAGGCTGGTCTTGGTCAGCACCGCCGGCCGATGTTGCTTCGCATGGCGCAGCACGGCCAGCGTCTGCGCGTAGCCGGCGCGCGCATCGCGCACCGGATGCGTCAGGCGCTCCACGGTCTCCACGTTCTGCGCAAACACGTCCAGTCCGGAATCCACCACCGTCTCCACGTCGCGCTGCACGCCCTGGAAATCCGGTGTCAGCGCCTCCACCGCGGTGCGCGGCGTGCGCCGCTTGATGGCGCGGATGGCGGCGGCGTAATGCGCCGCCCCGCCGTCCGGCAGGTCATCGCGGTTCACCGAAGTGAGCACCACGTAGTTGAGCTTCATCAGCGCAACCGATTGCGCCACGTTCTCCGGCTCCTCGGCATCCAGCCAGCCGTGCGGATTGCCGGTGTCCACGGCGCAGAAGCGGCAGGCACGCGTGCACACCGCGCCCATGAGCATGATGGTGGCGGTGCCGGCGTTCCAACACTCGCCGATGTTGGGGCACTTGGCCTCCTCGCACACCGTGCTCAGGCGATGCTCACGCACGATGTCCCGCACGCCTTCGAAACCCCGGCCCGCCGCCAGCGGCGCGCGCAGCCAGGAAGGCTTGCGGCCGGGAACGAAGGCCGCGGCGCCGGCGGTGCGCTTGACGCCGTCCTTGATGGCGGAGAAGCCCTGCGGGGTCAGGTACTTCTCGCCGCTCCGCGGCGACTCGACCGAAATGGGGATGTTTTTGAACTCGGGCATGGGCTGCCATTATAGCCGGAGTGAGACTACTCACCTGCGGGGTCGAACATCAACGGAAGGGATTATGCACAACGACGCCCTCCACCCGTTGGCCATGCGTC
>JAFEGC010000109.1 GCA_018240265.1 Pseudomonadota bacterium
ATGTCGTTGAACTGGATTTCCTGCGCGTGCAGCGAGCGTCCCGAGGTCTGGATGTGGTACTTGAGCATCTGGCTGCGCGGGCCGGCCTTGTACAGATCGCGCATGGCGCGCGACCAGATGCGCCGCGCGACGCGGCCGATCACCGCGTACTCGGGGTCCATGCCATTGGAGAAGAAGAACGACAGGTTGGGCGCAAAGTCGTCGATCTGCATGCCGCGCGCCAGGTAGTACTCGACGATGGTGAAGCCGTTGGCCAGCGTAAAGGCCAGCTGGCTGATCGGGTTGGCGCCGGCCTCGGCAATGTGGTAACCGGAAATCGACACCGAGTAGAAGTTGCGCACCTTGTGGTCGATGAAGTAGGCCTGCACATCGCCCATCATGCGCAGGGCGAACTCGGTGGAGAAGATGCAGGTGTTCTGCGCCTGATCTTCTTTGAGAATGTCCGCCTGTACCGTGCCGCGCACCTGCGACAGGGCGGCGGCGCGGATCTGCTCGTATTCGGCCTGGCTGAGCACATCCGGCGCGACCATGCGGTCGGAGGCGAAGCCCAGGAAGGCGAGGCCCGAGCCATCATGCCCCTGCGGCAGCTCGCCGCGATACACCGGCACTTCGTACCCCAAGGCGCGCAGCTCGGCGTGGATCTGCTCGATGCGCGCCTGTGCCGCCGGCCAACGGCCCTGCGCCTTCAGGAAGCGTTCCACGCTCTGGTCCACCGCCGTGTTCATGAACATGGCGAGGATCATGGGCGCGGGGCCGTTGATGGTCATGGACACCGAGGTGGTGGGTCCACAGGTCGGCCAGGAGCTGTTCATCAAGGGCGGCTGGGCGCTGGTCGCCACGCTGGTGCTGATCCTGGTGTACGTGCTGCTGCGCTTCACGCCGAAATTGGCGATGGGCGCCATCGTCGCCGTGCTGCACGACCCCATCTGCGTGCTGGGCTTCTTTGCGCTGTCGCAGATGACCTTCGATTTGACCGCCATCTCGGCCATTCTCGCGGTCATCGGCTACTCGCTCAACGACACCGTCATCGTGTTCGACCGCATCCGCGAGCGCGCCCGCGCGGCGCGCAAGCTGACTATCGCGCAGGTCATCGACGAGTCCATCAACCAAACCCTGTCGCGAACCCTGATGACCAAGCTGGTGACACTGCTGGTGGTGGTGGCGCTGCTGGTGTTCGGCGGCGAATCGTTGCACGGCTTCTCGGCGGCGCTGGTCATCGGCATCCTCGCCGGCACCTATTCCTCCATCTACATCTCCTCGGCGCTGGCGCTGGACATGGGCCTCCAGACCGAGGATCTGCTGGAGCGCAAGACCGCCAAGCCCGAGGAAGTGGACGGCATGCCCTGAAGGGGCTGCGGCGCGCCGGCGGCGAGGTTGTCCGTGGGTCGGTGCGCTTGTCGCCGCCGCCAGCCGCGGATATGGTGCGCCGATGGAACTGCTCTACGATCCTCAAGTCTGGCTGTCGTTCATCACCCTCGCGGTCCTGGAGATCGTGCTGGGCATCGACAACATCATTTTCCTGTCCATCCTGGTCGGCCGGCTGCCGGTGGCGCAGCAGCGCAGCGCACGGCTCCTGGGCCTGGGCTTCGCCATGCTCACGCGCCTGGCGCTGCTGTTCTCGATCAGCTGGCTCACGACGCTGCGCGAGCCGTTGTTCCATGCGTTCGGGCAGGGCATCTCGGGGCGAGACCTGATCCTGTTCGCTGGTGGCGCCTTTTTGCTGGCCAAGAGTTCGACCGAAATCCGGCATACCATCAAACCGCCGTTCAAGCAGCGCAAGGCCCGTCTCAAGGACCGGCTCTGGCTCATCATTCTGCAGATCGGCGTGATCGACATCGTGTTCTCGCTGGACTCGGTGTTCACTGCCATTGGACTTGCGCAGTACATCCAGGTGATGGCGGCGGCCATCATCTGCTCGGTGCTGGTGATGATGGTGGTGTCGGGCGCGGTGAACGATTTCATCGCGCGCCAGCCCACCATCAAAATCCTCGCGCTCGCCTTCCTGATGCTGGTGGGTGGAGTGCTGGTGGCCGAGTCCCTGGAAGTCGATGTGAACAAGAGCTACCTGTACGTCGCCATGGCATTTTCGTTCGTGGTGGAACTACTCAACATCCAGCTGCGCAAGCAACGCGGCGCCTGAGCCGCATGCACGCCTTGATCGACCGCGCGCGTCTCGCTCCGATGCATTCGCGCGCCGACGTCGAACGTTATCTTGCGGTGGCGGGCGAGTTCCTGGATACGCTTCAGCGGTTGAGCTTGCTGTGGCGATAACCGTATAAGCCGTACACCACCAATCCCAGCGACGTCCATACCAGCGCCATGAACCAGGCGTTCTTGGATAGCTGCGTCACCAGGAAGCCGCAGGACAGCGCGCCCAGCACGCACACCACCGGTGCGGCCGGCACGCGGAACGGGCGTTTGAGCTGCGGCTGCGTGGAGCGCAGCACCAGCACGCCGATGCAGACCACCACGAAGGCGGTGAGCGTACCGAAGGACACCAGCTCGCCCAGGATCGTGACCGGCAGGAGTCCTCCCATGATGCCGGCGATGATGCCAGTGACCAGCGTCGAGAAACCCGGCGTCTGGAAGCGCGGATGCACGCTGGCGAAGGCGGGCATCAGCAGGCCATCCTTGGCCATGGTGAAGAAAATGCGTGACTGGCCCAGGATCATCACCAGGATCACCGAGGTCATGCCGGCGACGGCGCCGAGTTTGACCAAGAAGCCCAGCCAGCCCAGCGCCGGATACTTGTCGAGTGCGTAGGCCACGGGCGCGGGCAGGTCCAGCTCGGAGTAGTGCACCATGCCGGTCAGCACGGCGGAAACCGCGATGTACAGCACCGTGCAGATCACCAGGCTTCCCAGGATGCCGATGGGCATGTCGCGCTGCGGATTCTTCGCCTCCTGCGCGGCGGTGGAGACCGCATCGAAGCCGATGTAGGCGAAGAAAATGATGGCCGCCGCGCTCCACACGCCATCCCAGCCGTAACGGCCCGGGCCCTGGCTGGGCGGAATCAGCGGATGCCAGTTGGCGGTGTCGATGTAGCTGGCGCCGAACCCGATGAACAGCACGATGACCGTGACTTTGATCAGCACCACGACGGAGTTGAACAGCGTGGATTGGCGGATGCCGGTGTAGCACAGCGCGGTGATTGCCGCGACCACGAACACCGCCGGCAAGTTGATGATTGCGCCGGTGCGCACGATGTCGCCGGCGCCGACGCCGGGCGCGAATGGCGCCGAGGACAGCTCCGCCGGGATGTGCCAGCCGATCTGGTTCATCAGGCTCACCATGTAGCCCGACCAGCCCACCGACACGGTGGAGGCGGCGAACAGGTATTCCAGCACCAGCAGCCAGCCGACAAACCAGGCCACGCCCTCGCCGAGTGTCGCGTAGGTGTAGGAGTAGGCGCTGCCGGATACGGGAATCATGGCGGCGAATTCCGCGTAGCACAGTGCCGCGAAGGCGCAGGCGATGCCGGCGAAGACGAAGGCGAGCATCAGGCCTGGTCCCGCATGTTCGGCGGCGGCGACGCCGGTGAGCACGAAGATGCCGGTGCCGATGATGGCGCCAATGCCCAATCCGATGAGCGCGCCGGGTCCGAGCGCGCGTTTCAATCCGCTGGGCTGCTCCTCACCGATCGGCTTGGTCCGAAAGATCCCCATGGCAACTCCTCTTTGTAGGCCGGAAGGTTTCGCGTCAAGGCGGATTCATCGCTGCAAGGCCGGCGGCAGCATGGGCCGCATCAGCTCGACCAGATTCTCGTAGACCTTGGGATTGCCGGCAACCACATGCGGCCCCAGCTGGTATTCGCTGCCGTCGGCATTGCCGATGCGCCCGCCCGCCTCCTGGATGAGCAGCGCGCCCGCCGCGGTGTCCCAGGCGGACAGACCGAATTCCCAGAAGCCGTCGATCCGGCCCGCCGCCACGTAGGCCAGATCCAGGGCCGCCGCGCCCGGCCGGCGCACGCCGGCGGAAATCGCCATCACGGCCTTGAGCACGGCCAGGTAGCTGTCAACGTGCTCGTTCTGGATTCGGTAGGGAAAGCCGGTGCCGATCAGCGCGCCTTCCAGGCCGCGCTGCTGCGACACGCGGATGCGCCGGCCGTCGAGCTGCGCACCCGAGCCGCGCGAGGCGGTGAACAGCTCCTGGCGGCAGGGATCGTAAACTACGGCATGCTCGAGTCGCCCCTTGTGTTGAACCGCGATGGAGACGGCGAAGGTGGGGAAGCCGTGCAGGAAGTTGGTGGTGCCATCCAGCGGATCGATGATCCAGACATATTCCGATTCGCCGCTCCGCCCGCTTTCCTCGGCGAGGAAGGCATGGTCCGGATAGCTCTTGTGAACCGTGGCGATGATCTCCTGCTCGGAGCGGCGGTCGATGTCGGTGACGAAGTCGTTGCGGCCCTTGCTGTCGATTTTCAGCGAATCCAGGCGCGAGAGACTCTTGACGATGAAATCGCCCGCGCGCCGCGCGGCGCGGACGCCGATATTGAGCAGAGGATGCATAGCGTCGCAGTAGAATACCAGAGCATGACCAGCCTCGTTCGCATCGTGCTCATCGACCCCAGCCATCCGGGCAACATCGGTTCGGTGGCGCGCGCGATGAAGAACATGGCGCTCGAGGATCTGGTACTGGTGCGTCCGCGCGCTTTTCCGCATTCGGAAAGCAAGGCGCTGGCGGCAGGCGCGGACGATGTGCTGGACCGTGCGCGGGTGGTCGAGGACCTGCGCGAGGCGGTGGCCGACTGCGGCCTGGTTGCGGGCACCACCTCGCGCCCGCGGCACTTGAACTGGGATTTTCTCACGCCGCGGGACCTGGCGCTGCGGGTGGCGGGGCTTGCCGCCGACACGCGCGTCGCGCTTCTGTTCGGGTCGGAGCGCTATGGCCTTGCCAACGGCGACCTGGACTTCTGCCACGTGCTGGTGCGCATCCCGGCCAATCCTGATTATTGTTCGTTGAATCTCGCCATGTCGGTGCAACTGCTGAGCTACGAGCTGCTGGTGGCGCGCGAGCATCCCGTCTCGCACACACAGGTCGAGCGGGAGCTTGCCAACGGCGAGCAGATGGAGCTGATGTACCGGCACCTGGCGCGCGTGATGGACTACGTCGGCTTCGAGGATCGCAACGGCGAAGGTCACCTGATGACGCGCATCCGGCGCCTGTTCAACCGCGCCCAGCCGGATCAGAACGAAGTCAACATTCTGCGTGGTTTTTTCACCGCCATCGAGGGCACGCGGCGTCCGGCACGGCGCGGCGAGAGCGGATCGTGAGCGCGCGCCTGCCGGTGTACCTGGATTACGCCGCCAGCACGCCGCTGGATGCTCGCGTGGCGCGGCGCATGAACGCGGTGCTCACCGATGCCGATGCCTTTGGCAACGCTTCTTCCGCGCATGCCTATGGCGCGCGCGCGCGCGAGCTGGTCGAAGCGGCGCGCGCGCAAGTGGCCGCCGCGGTGGGATGCGAGCCCGCCGAGGTGATTTTCTGTTCCTGCGCCACCGAGGCGGACAACCTGGCCATCCTGGGCGTGGCGGAGTACTACCGCGAGCGCGGCCGGCACGTGGTTACTTCGCGTACCGAGCACAAGGCGGTGCTGGATGCCTGCCGCGAGCTGGGGCGGCGCGGCTGGCAGGTGAGCTTCGTGACGCCCTCGTCGGGCGGTTATGTCGAGCCGGCCGCCGTGGTTGCCGCGCTGCGCGCCGACACGGTGCTGGCGACGTTCATGCACGTGAACAACGAGACCGGCGTGGTCAACGACATCGCCGGCATCGCGGCGGTGTGTCGCGAACGCGGCGTGCCCCTGCACGTGGATGCGGCGCAGAGCGTGGGCAAGCTGCCGCTGGACTTGGCGGCGAGCGGCGCGGCGCTGGCCTCGCTGGCGGGCCACAAGGCCTATGGACCCAAGGGAGTGGGCGCGCTGGTGCTGCGCCGCTCCGCCGGGCTGCAGCTCGCGCCGCAGTCCTACGGCGGCGGGCAGGAGCGGGGCCTGCGCTCGGGCACCCTGGCCACGCACCAGATCGTCGGCATGGGCGAGGCCTTCGCCCTCGCGGCACGCGAGTGCGAGGCGGATCGGGTGCGCATCGCGGCGCTGGCGGCGCGCCTGTCGGAGCGGCTGCTCGCGCTGGGCGGGGTGTTGCGCAATGGCGATGCCGCGCGCGCCGTGCCGCATATCCTGAATTTGTCGTTCGAGGGCATGGAGGGCGAAAGCCTGCTTGCCGCCATCGTCGATCGCGTGGCGCTGTCCACGGGCTCGGCCTGCACTTCGGCCAAGGCCGAACCCTCCTACGTGCTGCGCGCGCTGGGCCGCAGTGCCTCGCTGGCGGAAAGTTCGCTCCGTTTCAGTCTGGGCCGCTTCACCACCGAGGCCGAGGTCGATACGGCCGCGGCAGCGGTGGCCGAGGCGGTGTTGCGCCTGCGCGCGGTCAGCGGTTACCCGTGGGTTGCGGCTGGGCAGGCGGAAACCGTCGGCGCCGCGGGCCCATGAGCGCCGCCACCCACAACGTGGCCTATAGCGCTCTGACACGGCGCTATTTCGAACATCCGGTCAATGCCGGCGTGTTGCATGGACTGGGCGTCGGCCGCGGCGAGGCGGGCGCGGTGGCCGAGGGCACCTGGGTGCGGTTCGACGTCCAGGTGCTGCATGGCATCGTGACCGCGGCGCGATTTACCGCCTTCGGCTGCCCGCATGTCATCGCGGTGGCCTCCTGGATCACCGAGGCCGCCGCCGGTCGCCCCGGCACGCCGGCCCTGCCCGAGCCGGTGCCGGCGCTGCGCCTGCGTTTCGAGCTGCCGGTGGAGAAGCTGGGACGATTGTTGACCATCGAGGATGCCTGGTGCGCGGCAATCCGGGCAGCCGTCACAAACTTGGGTGCCGCCTTGGACTAGAATATGTCGCAACGTGGAGTTGGCCTCATAGGAGAACTCATGGCGATTTCGTTGACCGAGTCCGCGGCTGACCGGGTGCGCACGCACCTGGAAAAGCGCGGTTCCGGCATTGGCCTGCGCGTCGGCATCAAGAAAACCGGCTGCTCGGGTTTTGCGTACGTGGTGAATTACGCGGAGTCGATCGAACCCGATGATGCGGTATTCGAGGCGCGCGGCGTCAAGGTGGTGGTGGACTCTGCCAGCCTGCCGCTCATCGACGGCACGGTGGTGGACTTCGTGAAGCAGGGTCTGAACGAGGCCTTCAAGTTCAAGAATCCCAAAGCCAAGGGCGAGTGCGGCTGCGGCGAAAGCTTCAACGTCTAGCAGCGCGGATTTTTCCTAAAGATAACAGGCACTTCGCTTTGGTGTAGCGATTGCCTTGGCTGCGTATCCGCCGTACACTTTCCGGTCTTTTCGGGCGCTGGGACACTCCTTCGCGCCCTCGCCCATTTCAACAAAGGAACATCATGGCAGTCGAGCGAACCCTTTCCATCGTCAAACCCGACGGCGTGGCCAAGAACCTCATCGGCGAGGTCTACCGGCGTTTCGAGACGGCGGGTCTGAAAATCGTCGCCGCGCGCATGCTGCAGCTGTCGCAGGCCGAGGCGGAAGGGTTCTATGCCGTGCATCGCGAGCGTCCGTTCTTCAAGGACCTGGTGAAGTTCATGATCTCCGGACCCGTCATGGTGCAGGTGCTGGAAGGCGAGGGCGCCATCCTCAAGAACCGCGACGTCATGGGCGCCACCGATCCGAAGAAGGCCGCCAAGGGCACCATCCGCGCAGACCTCGCCAACAGCATCGACGAGAACGTGGTGCACGGCTCGGATGCGCCGGAGACGGCCGCACGCGAGATCGCGTACTTCTTCCGCGAAACCGAAATCTGCCCGCGCAAGCGCTGAGTCGAACCGCGGAGCATCCTGGGCGTGCAGGCCGATAAGACCAATCTGCTGGGCTTGCCACGTCCGGAACTGGAACGGTTCGTGGCGGATCGGCTGGGCGCCAAGCCTTTTCGCGCGCGCCAGCTCATGCGCTGGATCTACAAGCGCGGCGCGCAGGATTTCGCCAGCATGACGGACCTGGCCCGCGACTTCCGCGCCGAGCTCGAGGCGGTGGCCTGCGTGCGCGTGCCCGAGATCATGTCCGAGCAGCGCGCCGCCGACGGCACGCGCAAGTGGCTGCTGCGCATGGACGAGGCGCAGGGCATCGAGACGGTGTACATCCCGGAAGCCCACCGCGGCACGCTGTGCATTTCCAGCCAGGTGGGCTGCGCCATGGATTGCAGCTTCTGCGCTACCGCGCGGCAGGGCTTCAACCGCAATCTCAGCGCTGCGGAAATCGTCGGCCAGGTGTGGCTGGCGCAGCGCGAGCTGGCCGGCGAGCATGATGACCGGCACAACGTGCCGCACGATGTGCCGGGGATCACCAACATCGTGTTCATGGGCATGGGCGAGCCGCTGGCGAATTATCGCAACGTGCTGCCGGCCATGCGCATTTTTCTCGACGACCTGGGCTACGAGCTGTCGCGCCGCCGGGTCACGCTCAGCACTTCGGGGCTGGTGCCGCAGATCTACAAGCTCGCCGAAGAATGCAACGTGGCGCTGGCGGTCTCGCTGCACGCGCCCAACGATGCGTTGCGCAACGAACTCGTGCCCATCAACCGCAAGCATCCCA
>JAFEGC010000010.1 GCA_018240265.1 Pseudomonadota bacterium
GGCGCCGGCGCCGGCGCCGCGACCGGCGGCCGCTCCGGCCGCGGCAATGCCGGCAGTGGCGCGGGCTCTGGCCCGGTGGTCCCCGCCACCACGCCCGAGGAACGGCGCACGGCGGCGGATCGGAAACTGGATGCCTCGCTGGGCGATTTCGACGCCCAGGTACGCAAGGAACAGGCGCGCATCGCGCGCGAGCGCGAGGACCGCCGCACCGCGCGCAACGGCGGTGCGGATGGCGGCGGCGAGGGGAGCGGCGCCGGCGCAAGCGATGGCCGTGAGGGTCGTGGCGCGCGCGACCGCCGTGGCGATGGCGACATGCATTCCGATGCCGATGGACGCGAGGGCTCGGGCCAGCGCCGCAACGGTGATTTGAAGTCCGACCAGGGCGGCGCCAACGGAGGCGGTGGCAGCGGCGGCGGTGCCGGCAAGGGGCCGAGCAACATACCGCCCGGTGTCGGCACCGGCGAGAACGATGACCTGGTGGCCAAACAGTTGCGCGAAGCGGCGGAGAAGGAGACCGACCCCGAACTGCGCGAGAAATTGTGGAAGGAATATCAGGACTACAAGAACAGCGTCAAACGGTAGCGGCATGAGCTTTCCCGTATCGCGACACGCCTGGATCGCCGCCGCCGCGCTTTGCGCCGGCGCGCTGCTGGGCGGCTGCGTGGTGCAGGACACCAAGCCGCAGCCGAAGCTCCAGGCCACGGTGGCCACGGCGGAGATCCCCGAGGCGCAGCTCCTCGATGTCGGCATCCGCATTCTCGGCACAGGCATTCCCAAGGAACTGGAAAACAACGCGGCCGAGCTTGAGAAAAAACGCCTGTACCCCGACGTGCGCAAGACCGAGGCGCGCTTCCTCGCCAATGGCCTGCGCGACACGCTCGCCGGTTCCGGGCAGTGGGGCGCGGTGCGCGTCATCCCCGACAGCGTGCAGTTCGTGGACGTGCTGGTCAGCGGCGATATCGTCGAGTCCAACGGCGCGCGTCTGAAGCTCGATATCGCGGTGCACGACAGCGCGGGGCGCAAGTGGCTGGCCAAGCGCTACGAAGGCGAGGCCGACATTTCTTCCTATCACGATGCCGCCTCCACCAGGGCGCGCGATCCGTTCGCGAATTTGTTCGTCAACATCGCCAACGACATCCTGGCGGCGCGGGAAAAACTGGCGGCGACCGACCGCGTGGCCATCCGCCAGATCACCGAGCTGAAATTCGCGCAGGACCTGGCACCCGACAAGTTCAACGGTTACCTGCAGACTGACAAGAAAGGCATCACCCATATTCAGCGACTGCCGGCCGCGGATGATCCGATGCTGCTGCGCGTGCGCAAGATCCGCGAGCGCGATTCGTCGTTGATTGACACGGTGAGCGACCAGTACGCCGGTTTTTCCGAACAAGTGGGTGATGCCTACAATGGCTGGCGCCGTGACAGCTACACCGAAGTGCTGGCGGAGGAAAAGCTCAAGAACCAGGCGCGCACGCGCACCATCCTGGGCGCCGCCGCGGTGCTGGGCAGCATTTTCGCGCCGGGCGTGTGTGGCAGCGACAATTACAGTTGCCGGCGCGCCGAGAGCATTGGGCGCACCGCGGCCGCGGTGGGCGGCGTTTATGCCGTGCTATCGGGCCTGAAGAAGAGCGCGGAAGCCAAGAATCACACCGCCAGCCTCAAGGAGTTGTCCGCCTCGCTGGACGCCGACGTCAAGGGTCAGGTGGTCGAAGTCGAAGGCCGCACGCTCAAGCTCACGGGCACCGCGGAACAGCAGTACGTGGAGTGGCGCAAGACCTTGCACGAAATTTACGGCGAGGAGACCGGCGTGGCCGCGGGCGTGCCGGCCACGGCGCCGCAAAGTTCGCCCGCGCCGGCGGCTGTCGCGCCTACGCCGGAGGCGGCGCCCGCATCGGGTCCCGGCGCCGGCGCCGCGGCCGCTTCCTCGGCGCCGGCCGCGCCTGCACTGCCGGCCTCGGGGCCATCATGATCGCGCTGGAACCCGGTCAACAATGGTTGTCGCAGTTTCGGCTGCTGAAGGAACTGGCGCCCGCCACCGACAAGCGGCCCTTGGTGTGGCTGGCGGAGAAACACGGCATGGACGCCAAGGTGGTCTTGAAATTCCTGCGTGCGGGACCGCCTTCACCGCTCCTGGTGCGACGCTTGGCCGACTGGCGAGCCACGCGCGTTCCGCAGTTCATGCCGCTGCTCGGCGTGCACACGGCAGGAGACCAGATCACGCTGGAATTGCCGTACATGCCCGAGGACAACGCCGCGCTGCGCGGCGCACCCTATCCGAAATGGTCGGTGTGGCTGGAACGGGTCGTGGAGACCTTGCAGGAGCTGCACCGCGAGAATTTCATCCACGGTGATCTCAAGCTCGGCAACCTGCGGCGCGAGGCCCGCGGTTTGCCGGTGCTGGCCGATCCCTGGCTGCCGGGCGATGGTCGCTCTCCTTACACCGCGAGCCCGGAGCGGCTGAACGGCGGACCCATTTCGGTGCAGGACGATTTGTACGCGCTCGGCGCTTTGATGCACGAGCTGACCACCGGTTATCCTCCGGGATATCCGGGGGTAGCCGGCGGCCGGCCGAGCCGCGCTAACGTTGACATGCCTGCCGGGGCGCGCGAACTCATGCTGTCGCTGCTGAGCGTGAACCCGGCGCGCCGGCCCTCGCTGAGCGAGGTCATCGACAAACTGGTGCCGTTGAATTCAACGCATCCGCAGGCGGCGGCCCCGGCTGCCGCGAGACCCGCGCTGCGCGCCGCGATGTTCCGTCCATCGCTCGACGACGATGATGCGCCTCGCACGGTGATCCTGCCCTCGCCAGCCGCTTCGCGGCAGGCCCCGCGCGTTGCGCCGCCCATCGCCACCGTGCCAGCGACCGTCGGCACGCCGCAACCCATTGCGCCGCCGGTGATGACAGCCGCGCCGGCGTCCACCGCGCTGCTGGGCGCGGAGTCGGTGATGAAAATCGAAGTGGGCGTGTTGCCGCACGAGCCCACCATCATCCTGCGTACGTCACCGCCGCCGGAGCTGCTCGCGACGGAAACCCCCTTCGAACCCGTTGCTCTCACGGTGGAGTCGCCGGCATGGAAGCATCCGGCGGGGCCGGGCGTGAACTCGGGTTCGCCGTTCCAGTCGCGCGCCAGCGTCTGGCGTTGGCCACTGTTGCTGATCCTGCTCGGCGGCGCCATCGCGGCCTTCGTTTGGGTGCCCGATGAAATGCGCCAGTCGGCCGTGGAGCAGCTCGCGGCCGTGGCTTCCCGCGCCGGCCTCATGCAGGGGCCCGCTACGCCATCGGTTACGCCAGCGGCCTCGTCACCGGCCGCGCCCTCGGCGGCGGCGCCCGCCGTGCCGAAGCCCGCCGAGCTCAAAGATCTCGCGGATCAGAAGCTGGCGGCGGAACAGGTGCGCGATCAGGTCCAGTCGCTGGAAGGCAAGCTGCGCGACAACGGCGCGGCGGCGCGCAGCATCCCGAGCTTCGTCGCCGGAGGCGAAGCCTTGCAGCAGGGTCTCGCGGCGTTCGATCGGCGCGATTTCAACGTCGCGCGCGAGGATTTCGAATCCGCGCTGCATGCTCTGCAGGCCACGCAGCAGGCGCTGCCCGATCTGCACCGGCGCGCGCTGGCCGATGGTGATGCGGCGCTGGCGCAGTGCCTGCCGGCGCAGGCGTTGAGCGAGTACCGCTACGCGCTGGCGCTGGTGCCGACCGATGCGGCGGCCAAACTCGGCATCGAACGCGCGCAGGTTTGTGAGCAGGTGTTCGCGCACGTCAGCGCCGGCGCCAAGGCCGAGCAGGGCGGCGACACCGCCGCGGCGCAGCGCGAATACCAGGCGGCGCTGCAGCTGGACCCCAAGTCCTCGGCCGCACACGACGCACTGACCAAGCTGAACGGACAGGCCGACGACTCGCAGTTCTCGCGCCAGCTCGCCGCCGCGCTGGAAGGACTGCGCAGCAAGCGCTACAGCGCCGCAGCCACGGCGCTGGCGGCGGCGGAGCGGCTGCATCCCGACAATGCCGACGTGCAGCGTCTGGATTTGCAGCTCAGCGAGGTGCGCGCCACCGAACGGCTGCAGGCGCTGAAGGCCGAGGCGGCGCAGGATGAGCGCAACGAGCAGTGGAGCGAGGCGCTGGAAGCCTACCGCGCCATGCTGGCCGTGGACGGTACGCTGGCGCTGGGAGTGGAGGGCGCCAAGCGCAGCCAGGATCGCATGCAGCTCGATGCGGAGCTGGCGGGTTACATCGATCGTCCCGAGCGCCTGTCCTCCGCCGAGGTGCGCGAAGCGGCCGATGCCGCGCTGTCGCGCGCCCGCATCTTGACCGATCGCGGCCCGCGTATCGAAACCCAGATTTCGCGCGTCGGCGTGCTGCTGGGCCAGTACGAGTCGATGGTGCAGGTGTCGTTGCGTTCCGATGGCATCACCGATGTGACCATCTACCGCGTCGGCGCCCTGGGCCGCTTCGCGCAGCGTTCGGTGAGTTTGAGACCGGGCAAGTACACCATCGTCGGCTCGCGCCTGGGCTATCGCGATGTGAGACGTGCAGTCGAAGTCGTGCCGGGGGAGAAGGACGTGGTGCTCGAGATCCGCTGCGAGGAACAGATTTGAGCGCAGCGCTACGCGCCACGGCGCGTTTCGGCACGGTATGAACGATGCGATCCGGTTGCGCGAGCCGCTCGGCGAGCGCGCATTCCCGGCAGATGAACTGCCCGCCTCCATCGGCGGTCCCGGCGCGGTCATCGTGGTGCCCGGTGCGGCCGAGGGCGAGGTGCTCGCGCACCTGGACCTGGCGCAGAACGGGCGCGCCTTTCTGCGTTGGGTACGGGCGGACGCCGCGCCGGTGTGGCTCACGCCCGGAACGCGGCTGGAGCTGGCGCAGGCCACGCTCCTGGTGCCGCCGGCATCGGCGCTGCAGCTTGAAATCCAGCACGATGCCGACAATCGCACCGCACCGCCCGACATCCCGCCACCCGCCGGCGAACTCGAAACCGATCCGGCCGATCTGCCGTTACTGCGCACGGCCTTCTCGCCGCGGACCGAGCCGGGCACGGCACCGGTGTCGCGGCCGCGACGCTGGCTGCCCGCCGCGGCGCTGCTGGCGCTGGCCGCGCTGGCGGTGAGCATGTTCGTATTCGGCGCGCGCGCCATCGGCCTGCGCATCGAAACCGATCCGCGCGATGCGCGGGTCTCGATTGCCGGCGGCGGCTTCAAGCCACGACTGGCGGGGCGCTACTGGCTGCTGCCGGGCCGATATACGCTCGAAGCCGTACGCGCCGGTTACCTGCCGCTGCGCCAGCCGCTCACGCTCACCGATGCCTCGCCCACCGAGCTGCGCCTCGCGTTGATGCGCGCGCCCAGTCCGGTGAAACTCGACCCGCTGCCGGCGGGCGCCGCGGTCTACTGGGATGGACAGCGTGCCGGTGCGAATCCCAGCACGCTCGCGGCCGGCCGACACCAGCTTCGCATCGATGCGCCGCGCTACGCGAGCTATGCCTCGAACGTCGAGGTCCGCGGCGGCGGCGCGCTGGAAGTGTTCGCGCCCGCGCTGGTGGCGCAATGGGCCCCCGTCACCATCCTGAGCGAGCCGGCGGGCGCGCAGGTGCGCGTGGATGATCGCGATGCCGGCATCACGCCGCTGACGCTGGAGCTGGACGCGGGCTTGCGCTCGCTGCAACTGAGTTCACCGGCCGCCAAGGCCTGGCGCGGCAGCGTGCTGGTGCATGGCGGCGAGTCTCAGACCGTGGGCCCGGTGCGATTGGCGGCGCCGGATGCGCGACTGGCGGTGAACTCGACGCCCGCCGGCGCGGACGTCACGGTGGCGGGCCGCTATCGCGGCCGCACGCCGCTGGAACTGAACCTGCCGCCGGGCCTTACATATGAAGTCGCCGTGCAGCGCGCGGGTTACGAGGCCGTGACGCGCCGGGTCGATTTGCGCGCGGTGCCGTCCGCGCGTCTGGCGCTGAGCTTGAATCCGGTGCTAGGCGAGATCCGTGTGCAGGGCGAGCCGGCCGATGCGAAGGTTTTTGCCGATGGGCGTGAACTGGGCACGGCCGGCCAGACGTTCCGCCTGCCCGCCGCGCCGCTGCAACTGGAAGTGCGCAAGGCCGGATTCGACAGTTTCCGCGCCGCGCTCACGCCCAAGCCCGCCGATCCGCAGGTGATGAATTTCAAGCTGGTGCAGACCGGGACCTCGGCGCAGGCGGCCTTGCCCAAGGCGTTGAAGAATTCGCTGGGAATGGAATTGCGGCTGATGCCGCTGGGCGAGTACGAGATGGGCAGCAACCGGCGCGAGCCCGGCCGGCGCTCCAACGAGGTGCAGCGCCGAGTCGCGTTGAAGCGCCCGTTCTACATCGCCACCCAGGTGATCACCAACCTGCAGTTCCGCCGCTTCCGCGAGTCACATGCCTCTGGCGTGTTTCGCAGCAAGACGCTCGACCTGGACACCCAGCCCGCGGTGAACCTCACCTGGAACGAGGCGGTGGATTTCTGCAACTGGCTGAGCGCGCAGGAAGGCCTGCCGCCGGCCTATGTGAAGGCCGACGATGGCTGGAAGCTCGCCACGCCGGTGGGCAACGGCTATCGTCTGCCCACGGAGGCGGAGTGGGAATTCGTGGCGCGTTACGATGGCAGCGCGCCCTCGCTCCGCTATCCCTGGGGCGCCTCGCTTCCGGTGGCGCCGAACAGCGGCAACTACGCCGACACCGCCGCCAAGTTCACGCTGGAGGTGACCATGCCCGATTACACCGATGGCTATGCCGTGAGTGTCGCGCCCGGCAAATTTCCACCCACTGCGCTCGGCCTGTTCGACATCGGCGGCAACGTGTCCGAGTGGGTGAACGACTGGTACAGTGCCGCGCCGCCGGAGACGGACGCAGTGCAGGAAGATCCCACCGGTCCGGCCGGCGGCAAGGAACACGTGATCCGCGGCTCCAGCTTCCGCAGCGCTTCGATTACCGAACTGCGCCTGGCCTGGCGTGATGGCGCTTCCGATCCCCGCCCCGACGTGGGATTTCGAGTGGCTCGCTATGCGGCGCCTTGAATTGTTGGCCGCGCTGCTGGTGGTGGCTGCGGCGCAGGCAGACGAGGCCAAGGCGCCCGACACCACCACGCCGCCGGCGGCCAGTTCTCCAGCCGCGGCGCCACCTGCCGCGCCCAAGAAACCGGTGGCGAAGCCGCCCGCCTCGCGTGAGGCCGGCGACGAGGACGAGCCGCCCTCCAAAAAGGCGCCCAAGCGCTTCGATCCCACCGAAAAAGGCAAGGCCGACGATGACATTCCCTATCCCGCGGACATCTGACGAATGAAAAGAAAATATCCCAACGAATTCCTGTTCGCGGCGGTGGCGCTGCTGATCATCATCATCGGCGTGCAAACCCTGTACGCCACCTGGATCCGGCCCACGGCGCATGCGCTGCTCACCGACCAGGCGCGCCGCGCCAGAGATCCCACCTACATCCCCGAACGCTCGGTGTACGTGATCGTCAAGGATTATGAGCAGGAGTCCTGCATGATCATGCTGCTGTGGGCGGTGTCCATCCTGACCTACAAGGCCATCCACCTGCGGCGCGAGCAGCGTGTGCTGGAGAACGACCTGGTGCGCGTTCCCGAGGGCGTGAAAATCCTGCCCGAGGACACACGCGAATACGCGCGCCAGATCGAAGCCTTCGAGCAGAACAGCGGCAGCTACCTGCTGCCGCGCGCGCTGCTGGTGGCGCTGGGCCGCTTCGCGGCGACGCGCAACGTGCAGGATGCGGCCAACGCCTCGCATACCGTGTGCCAGACCGAGGGCGACCGGCTCGACTCGGAGCTGTCCATGCTGCGCTACATCGCCTGGGCGATCCCCGCCATCGGCTTCATCGGCACGGTGCGCGGCATCGGCAATGCGCTGGGACAGGCGCAGAAGGCGGTGACCGGCGATATCTCCGGCGTCACCTCGGGCCTGGGCATCACCTTCAACTCCACGCTGATCGCGCTGCTGTTCTCCGTCATGGTCATGTTCCTGCTGCACGCCCTGCAACGCACCCAGGAGCGTTTCGTGCTCGACGCGGAGAGCTACCTGGACGACCGGCTGATCCGGCACATGTACGTGCGCTGAAGGACGGCCCGCCATGAGTCTGTACGCGCTGGAATTGAACGACGCCGACTTCGTCGCCTGGGACGTGAGCCGCGAGCGCCTGCGCGATTCGGGCCACGCCTTCGTCGGTGCGGATGGCTGGCGCTTCGGCGCCGCGGCCGCCGCCGGCGCGCGTCTGCATCCGCATGCCACGCTGACCTCGCAATGGGCCGATCTGGATGCGCCCAGCATCGGCGCCATGCCGTTCGCGGCGGCCGAGGCGGTGTATCGGCAGATGCTGACCTGGCGCGAGGCACTGGGCGCGGATCGCGGCATCTGGCTCGCCAGTCCCGCCTCGAGCCAGGCGCAGCTCGGCCTGCTGCTCGGCATCGCCCAGGCCGCGGGGCTCGCGGTGGCCGTGCTGGCGGATCGCGCGGCCGCGGCCGTGTCCGCGTTGCCGGTGGCGGGCACGGTGTACCACCTCGACGTCGAGCTGGAGCGCGGCGTGCTGAGCGAGGTGCAGGTGCATGCCGGTCGCGCCGCACGCCATCGCGTGCTGGCGCTTCCCGAGTTGGGACAGCGCCCGCTGCTGACGAGCTGGTGCAAGGGCTTCGCCGCGCGCATGGTGGCGCAGACCCGCTTCGACCCGCTGCACGACGCCGCCACCGAACAGGCGCTGTTCGATGCACTGCCGTCGTGGCTTGCGCAGCTGCAACGCATCGAGAGCATCCCCGAGGCGGCGGTCGAAGCGCATGGCCGGCGCTATGCCATCGAATATCGCGCCGCGCACGCGGCAGTGGATGTTGCGGCCGCATACCGCACGCTCACCGCCCGCCTGCATGCGCTGCGGCCGGCACGCCGCGCCGCCTCCATCTTGCTGAGCGCCACGGCCGCGCGCCTGCCGGGCATCCTGGAGGCGTTGTCGGAGTTCAACGACTGTCCGCTGTTTACGGCCAACACCGGCCAAGCCGCGCAGGCGGCGCTGGGCATCTGGGATGAGGTGCAACTGCGGGACCCGGTGCAGATGCTGCTGTTGAGCCTGCCGCACACGCCCTACGAGGCCTGGCTCCCTGCGCGCACGGCAGCGGCGCCAGATGCGGTCTCCGCGGCCACGCACGTGGTGTTCGCCGGCCGCGCGCTGGCCTTATCCAGTGAGCCGCTGCTGGTGGGAACCGCGACGGATGCGGCGCGGAGCCTCGCTGTTCCGGCCTCGGTGGCTGGCGTGTCGCGCCGGCATTGCAGCCTGCTGCTGGAAGGCGGCCAGGCCTTCGTCGTCGATCACAGCCGCTTCGGCAGTTTTCTGAACGAGGAGCGCGTGCCGGCGCGCGCGCTGTTGCGCGTGGGCGACCGGCTGCGGCTGGGAAACCCCGGCGTCGAGCTGTCGTTCGTGCGCATGGAGTGATGCATGGCCTCCCGCCGGCGCCGGCGCCTCGAAGTGTTCACCATGTCGTTCCTCGACTGCATCTGCGCGGGCTTCGGTGCGGTGATTCTCCTGTACATGCTGGTCGCCGCGCAGAACGGCGCGAAGCAGCTGCGCAAGTCCGTCGATCTGACCGCCGAGGTGAACCTGCTGGAGGAGCAGGTGATCGACGGCTACAAGAATCTCGCCGTGCTGCGCAACACGCTGCAGAAGACCGACCAGGAGAAGGCGCAGGCGGCGGGCCGCGCCGACCGGGTGCTGGCCGACATCGCGCGCATGCAGCGCGAACTGGCCGAGTACCAGGGCCTCAACATCGCCAAGCGCGACAGCATCGAAAAACTTCGCGCCGATGTGAAGTCGATGGACGAGGGCATGCGCCGGCTGGAGGGCGGCACCGTGGACAACGGGCCGCGCGGCGAGAAGCTCAGCTCCTTCCGCGGCACCGGCGAGCGGCTGTATTTCAACGGCCTGCGCGTCAACGGCAACCGCATCGTCGTGCTGGTGGACGCCTCGGCCAGCATGCTGGATGAGACCATCGTCAACGTGCTGCGCATCCGCAATCTGCCGGTTGAGCAGCAGCTGGCTAGCCCCAAGTGGCGGCGCACCATCGACACCGTGCGCTGGATCACCACGCAGATTCCACTGGATGCGAAGTTCCAGGTCATCGCCTTCAACATCCAGGGGAGTTTTCTCGGCGCCGGCGGCAGCGCGCAATGGCTGGCGGGGAGCGATCCGAACGCGCGCAACGAGGCGCTTGACCGGCTGCGTAAACTGGTGCCGAAGGACGGTACCAGCCTCGTCAACGCCTTTGCCGCGTCGAACAAGCTGGACCCCAAACCCGACCAGGTGATCCTGCTCACCGACGGCCTGCCTACGCAGGGTGAGACCCCGCCCGCGGCGCACAGCGTGGTGCGCGCCAAGCAACGGCTGTCGTTGTTCGAAGCCTCGCGCAAGGCCGTTCCCGCCGGCGCCAAGGTGAGCATCGTGTTGTTTCCGATGGAGGGCGATACCTCCGCGCCCTCTGCGTTCTGGCATTTCGCCAATGCCACCGGCGGTACTTTCCTCGTGCCCTCGGCCGATTGGCCCTGAAGGTTCGCACCCGCCATGCGCCGCCGCCGCGAAACCGAAGTCTTCAGCCTGTCCTTTCTGGACTGCATCTGCTGCGGTTTCGGCGCCATGATCCTGCTGCTGGTGCTGACCCAGGTGCAGCAGCCCGTGGTGCTGGAAAAGACCGAGCAGAACCTGGGCGGACAGGTGGAGAAGCTGGAGAACGCGCTGTACGAAATTCGCGGCGAGACCGAGATCCTGAACCGCGAACTCAAAGGGCGCATCGAGCAGACCTCGGATGAGAAAAGCCGGTTGGCGCGGCTCGGCGGCGATCTCACCAACATCCAGGGCCAGTACAACGCCAGCAAGAAGGACGCCGAGTTCAACAACCTGCTGCAGCAACAGCTCGTGGCCACCTATCAGCGGTTGAACGAGGACCAGCGCAAGATGTTGGCCAACTACAAGCGGCCCTCCACCGCGCCGATGGCGGGCATTCCGGCCGACAGTGAATATGTCGTGTTCGTCATCGACACCTCCGGCAGCATGCAGGAGAACCACTGGGAGGACATGAAGCAGCACATGCGCCAGATCCTGGACCTGTATCCAAAGCTCCAGGGCCTGCAGGTGATGGACGACGAGGGCGCCTACTTGTTCCCCAGTACCGCGGCGCGCTGGATGTCCGACGGTCCGGAACGGCGCAAGGTCATCATGGACGCGCTGGAACACTGGGTGACGTATTCGAATTCCTCGCCCACCGAAGGCATCGTGCGCGCCATCGACGATTTCTGGTCGCGTGACAAGCGCGTGAGCATCTACTACCTGGGCGATGACTTCACCGGCCCGTCCATCCAGGACGCACTTGACCAGGTGGCGCGGCTGAACAAAGATCGCCGGGTGCGCATCCATGCGTTGGGTTTTCCCATGCCGCCGGACCAGCCGCAGGAGACGGCCCGGCGTTATGCTGAGCTGATGCGTCTGATGTGCGAACAGAATGGCGGTGCATTCGTCGGGTTGCCTGCTTCGAAGGGGCACCGCCGGCTGCCGCCGCTCCTGCCCGTGGGGTGATTCTCGTGCCATATACCGCTAAATTCCGTGTCTTGCGCCGCGCCGGCTGGCCGCGGCGCCCGGCGTTGCCGGCGTACTCGGCGGCTGCGGTGCCGTGCCAGCTCATTGCGGCGATGGGTATTGGCGCCGTGCTCGCCGGCTGCGGCGCCACGCAGGTTCAGCCCAACATCAAATTGCCGAAGGCGCTGATCGACCCCATCGACATGAACGTCGGGGTGTTTTACGGGCCCGAGTACCGCAAGTTCGAACACCGCGAGACGCGCTGGGGCTCGGATTGGCAGGTCGCGCTGGGCGCGGAGCACGTGCGCTTGACCGACGATTTGTTCGCGCAGGCCTTCACCCACACGACGACCTTAGGCAAGTTTCCGAGCGAAGCGGAACCCGCGCCGGTGAAGGCGGTGATCGAGCCGCGCATCGAGCAGTTTTCCTTCGTCACGCCGCGCGACACGAACAGCAACTTTTACGCCGTGACTATCAAGTATCGCGTGAATTTGTCCACACCCGCCGGCGCGCTGGTGGACTCCTATCAGTTCACCGGCTACGGCACGGCCGACAGCGGCGGCATGTCCTCGGAGAAGCCGATGAAGGTCGCCACCACCGTGGCGATGCGCGATGCCGCCGCCAAGTTCCTGGTGCAGTTTCCCGAGCAGGCTTCCGTTAAGCGCCTGGTGCGCGGCGAAACGCTGCTGGCGGCGGATGTCGGGCAGGGCACGACCGAGGCCGAGGAAGTGCCCATGGTGGATTGATCCTGCTCAGTGCGTGGCCGATGCGCACGGCTGCCCCGCCGGGCACACCGACGAGGACTTGCGGGCGGCTCGCCGCGCCGGCGCGGACAGCGCGATCGATTCCACCAGCGCCGCGCCGCGGCCGCGCGGGTCGGAGCCGGCATTCACCGCGCCATCGTGATCCACGGTGATGACCTGCACATCGCCGAATTCCCACGGACTCTGCTCGGGCTTGTAGCCCAGGGCGCGCAAGCCATCGAGAGTATCGTTGGGCAGCGCGCAGCACACGGAATAGATGATCCTGTCGGGTGGCAACAACTGGTGATGGAAGCGGCCGGCCGATACCGCTTCCTTCGGCGTCATGTGGAAGTCGTACAGGTTGAGCATGACCTGGAACACCGAGGTGAAGATGGTGGAACCGCCCGGAGTGCCGGCCACCAGCGCCACCTTGCCGTCGCGCAAAGCGATGGTCGGTGACATCGAGGACAGCATGCGCTTGCCGGGCGCGATGGCATTGGCATCGCCGCCCACCACGCCGTAGGAGTTGGGGACGCCGGCCTTGATGGAAAAATCGTCCATTTCATCGTTGAGCAGAAATCCTGCGCCTTCCACCACCTCGCCGTTCCCGTACCATTCGTTCAGCGTATAGGTGTTGGAGACGGCATTGCCCTCGGCATCGAGAATGGAGAAATGCGTGGTGTTGTGGCCTTCTTCCAGGCCGGGTTTCACGCTCTGCACCGGGGAGATTTCATGCGGCCGCACCTCGGCGGCGCGCCGCATGATGTAATCCGGAGCGATCAGCTTCTCGATGGGCACCTGCACGAAGTCGGGGTCGCCGAGATATTCGGCCCGGTCGGCGAACACGCGCTTCTCCATTTCCGCGATCAGGTGTACATACTGCGTGGAGTTGTGCGCCAAGCCCTCGAACTGCGCCGACAGCACGTCGTGCATTTCCAGCAGCTCGATCAGGGCGAAGCCGCCGGAGCTGGGGAGCGGCGCGGTGAGCAGCTTCAGGTCGCGCCAGTCCGCTACCAGCGGCTCGCGCCACTTGGCGCGGTAATCCGCCAAGTCCTGGGCGCTGATCAGTCCGCCGTCCTTTTTCATCTGCGCCACCAGCAGCTGCGCGGTCTTGCCATGATAGAACTCACGTGCGCCGGCGGTGGCGATGCGCGCCAATGTTGCCGCCAGCTCCGGCTGACGGAAAATCTCCGCACCGTGCACGTTGCCGAAATAACGCTCGAAATTCGTGTGGCCCTCGTAGGACGGGCGCAACTCCTCGACCCGGCGTGCCATGTGCAGGGGCACGGTGAAACCGTTGCGCGCCAGCCGGATCGCCGGCTGCAAGAGCTCGTGCCACGGACGCTTGCCGTAGCGTCGATGCGCAAGCCACAGCCCGGCCACCGTGCCCGGCACGCCCGCGGCCCGCGGCCCGACGATGCTGGCATCCTTGATGACCTCGCCCTTGTCGTCCAGGTACATGTCGCGCGTCGCCGCGGCCGGCGCGGTTTCGCGATAGTCGAGGAAGGCGGGTTGGCCGTGCATGTAGATCATCATGAAGCCGCCGCCGCCGAGATTGCCGGCCTCCGGATAGGTGACGGCGAGCACGAAGGCCGTGGCCACCGCGGCATCGACGGCGTTGCCGCCGCGCCGTATTACCGCCAGCGCGGTACGCGTTCCGAACTCATCCGGCGCCGCCACGGCCGCGGACCCGTGGGCGGGGGGATGCCGGGCGATCGCCGGCGCGGCGGCGGCGAACAGAACGATAAACAGGATGAGGAAAGATGCAAGGACGCCGCGGCGAGGGTTTGGATGTGGCATGGCCGGCAAGGTAGCTGGCGATTTACGCCAAGGCAATGGCCGCTACCGTTTCGAGTACACGATCTCCCGGAATTTTACCCCGTCGGTGGCCGCGAGTTTGCGCTCGACCAGGCGCGGCCGGTACAGGGCGCGGTGCATGGCCGCCATCACCGATTTCTGCTGCGATTCGCTGGCATCGCTGTTGAGGACCTTGATGTCGCCGACCCGGCCGCGGTCGTTCACCGCGAACTGCATCTCCACGAATTTCTGGTCGATGTCCTCGGGTTTGGCCTTGGGGTTCTTGGTGGCGACGCGCGGCTCGGAGTAGTACAGCAGCGCAGGCTGCGCCAGCGGATTGTCCGGTCCCGTGGAGGCGCGTTCTTCGCCGCTCAGAAGATCCCAGGCGGTGGCGTATTTCACGGCGGCTGTCTTGTAATCCCCGGCCACCCAGTACCAGTCGCCCAGGTCGATGGTGGTGTCGCGCTTCAAGCGCGTGCCCAGTGGCCCATTCGCGTTCTGCAGCAGGCTCAGCGCATTTTCCAGCATGTGCTGCCCTTCGGGGTCCAGACGATTGATCGGCGTCTGCGCCAGCGACGGACCGCCCAACTGGAACGGATCGGTGGTGGTCGTGTTCGCCTCGGGGTCATTGCTGCCGAACAGGTATTCGTTGCGGTAGCAGCGCGCCAGTCCCCGCAGTTGATTGACTTGGCGGATGTCGCGCACGTCGCCGGCGCGGCGTGTCAACTCGATGGCCTGCGCCCAGAAGCGCCGCGCGGCGGTGAACTTGTATTGCTGTTCCTGCCAGCGTGCCTGGCGTTCGACCGCGGCGATGAACTGCGGGCTGGACTGCGCGTAGTTGCGCTCCGCGATGCTCAACAGGTACTGCTCTTCGCGGTCTGCATCGGCGCCATGGTCGGCGCGCTCGTAGACATCGATCAGCGGGTACAGGTAGGGCAGCTGCGTGATGGAGAACAGGCCGTCGCTCTTGCGCGTGATTTCCACCGCGCGCTTGAATACGGCGATGGCGAACTCGTCCTGGCCGGCGGCCACGTACACCCGGCCGAGCCCGAACAAGGTATGCGACAGGCGTGGATTGTTGCCCGCACGAGTCTCGATGATCTTGATGCTGCGCAGGTACTGCTCCTCGGCCGCGGCGTAATCCTTCAGCGCGTACAGGGTCTGCGCGAGATTGTTGAGCGGCGTGACCAACTCCATCACGTCGCGGCCGTTCACCTGTTCGGTGATCTGCACGGCGCGCTCGGCCAGCGGACGTGCCTGGTCATAGCGCTTCGCATCGAAGGCCGAGCGGAATTCGCGGTACACCGCCTTCTGGTCCTCGCGCGTCGGCGGTGGCCCGGTGCCGGCGGGCGCGGCGCCGGGAGTCGCGGCAGTGTTGGCGGGGGCGGTTGGCGCGTGCGCTGCGGGAACGTCGGCCGGCGGAGCTGTTGGCGCGGCGGGCGCGTTCCCCGGATCGGGGGCGCGCGGTGCCGGCGCGCTTCCGGGTGCCGGACTCTGGCCGGTCGGCGGCTTCGGCGCCTCGATGGCCGGCGCCAAGCGTGCGTTCAGCGCCAAGCCCAGCAGCGCAATGCTGCCTGCCCGGCGAATATGTAATGTAAAACGGCGCACTGGCATCCCCGATCCTTGCCGCCCCCCTGCGCAAGCCCGGAAGGCAGGCGCCAGTATACCGAGTGTCCTGAATCACAAATACCTGGACGATTTGCCGCGCCTTCTCGCGCCCGGCGGCGTTGCAGTCCTTACTTCGGCTGGTCCGCGTCGTCCGGCCGGCGCGGCCCGGGCGGGCTCGCTGCGCCGATGTCCGCCGTGCGCGGCCCGCGACTGCCCAGCGCATAGGGCTGGAATTCCAGCGCGATGTAGAACACCGCGGTCAGCAGGGCGATGAGCAGCGGATCGGTGATCTCCGCGCGCCGGTCCGGCATCCACATCTGCTGCAGCTCCACCAGCGTGGTCAGCGCGAAGGCGGCGACGAACGCAGCCGATAGGCGACCGATGCATAGCGTCAAGGTCCACAACAGCGCCGCATAAATGAATATCTTTTCCAGCAGCGGCTGGTAATCGCGCGACAACAAGAGGTTCCCGGAAAACGGCGTCCAGTGGAACGGCCCGGCCTGCGCGGTGAATTCGAACGGCCACAGGCCGGCGAGCAGCAGGGCCGCGGCGCAGGCGCCGGCCGCAACGCCCGTTCGGGCGCGGCTGTCCTGCGGGCTAGACGCGAACAGGCTCCCCAACGCCACCAGCCAGGCGATGGTCTCCTCGTAGCGCAGGTGCTGGTCGATGATCCACAGCCGCGCGAGCAGTGTTGCCGCGATCAATCCCGCCAGCGCGACGGCCGCGTAGGGCGGTTTCCAGATGCGCCGCATGGCTTCGGCCAGCGCCAGCCACGCGGCGATGGCCACGCTTCCCTCTACCACGGACCAAAGGTAACGATGCGCGAGCTGGTCGGTGGAAGCCTGCAGCTGCGCGCTGTTCAGTGCCGGCACGTAGGGTGCGAATTGCGACACCACCCATAGCAGCAGCAGCCACATCGGCACCAGCGCCGGCCGCGGACCGATCAGGCTCCTAAAACGCCAGCGCTTGCCGACCAGCAGGTACAGGCTGATCATCACCGCGCCGGCGAAGGCGCCGGCGGAGTTGAGCAGCCAGTCGAATACGCTGGTGACGCGGTGGCGCGTGAACGCCTGTGCCAATTCCATGTTCATGGATAACAGCGAACCGAAAACCGTGGTCTGCAACACGTGTGTCAGCCGGCTGCGCCCGAACAGCGCCAGCATCATGACCGCGCCGAAGGGCATGTAGATGAGCACGTTGGAGGCCATGTCGCCGCGCGTCATGTGATGCGACAGCGCGCCCAGGAGCCGGCGATGCAGCAGCTGTTCGGGAGGCACGAAGAACTCGAACGGGTACAGCGATCCCCACACGATCAGCAGCGCGATGCTCGCCGCCAGCCAGCGCGCGATGCGCAGGTAGCGCGGTGCGGGAATGCGCATGCTCAAGGCGGGCTCCTGTGCGTTCAGCGCGGCCGGGCGCGCCGGGTGGGCACGGCCGTGTGCGGGTCCTCGGGCCAGTAATGCTTGGGATACCGTCCTTTAAGATCCTTTCGGACCTCATGATAGCCTCGTTCCCAGAAACTGATCAGATCGCGTGTGATCTGTACCGGCCGGCCGGCGGGGGACAGGAGCTTCAACAGCAATGGCACGCGCCCGGCCGAGGTCGCCGGCGTGCGGGTCAGCCCGAACATTTCCTGAAGACGAACTGACAGGGTGGGTACCTCGCCATCCAGATAATCGATGGGAATGCGCGAGCCGCTGGGCACGGTGTAATGGGTGGGCACGTCGCGCGTAAGCGTAACGCTCTGGGCATGGGTCAGGCGGCCATGCAGGGCATGTTCCAGATCGATGCGGCTGAAATGCGCGGCCCGCGTGATGCCATCCAGCCACGGCGGCGCCCAGTCTTCCAGCGAGGCGAGGAGCGCGGCGTCCGACAAGTCCGGCCACTGCGATGTTCCATCAGCCTTCATCGTCTGTGCGCGCATCAACTGCACCCGCGCCTGCCACTGGCGCAGCGCGCGCGTCCAGGGGAGCGAGTCCAGCCTCTCGCCGCGGATGCCGCTGAGCACGGCGGCGATGAGCGCATCCGGCGCAGGTTGCGCCAGCGGCTTGGATTCCAGGATCAGCGCGCCCAGGCGCCGTTCGCGCAGGGCTTTCACCGCCCGTTCGCGCGCATCCCACTCGATCGACTCCTGCGTGCGGATGAGCGCGCCGAAGTGCCGTTCGAGCAGGGCCTCGGCGATGGGCGCGGCCAGGAAAATGCGCGCCTCGCGCTCGGTGTCGTCCAGTTCGGCGGCGACGATGTGGGGCGCGCGGCTCAAGGCCTGCGCATCCGTCAGCACGGCGCCGCGGCCGTTGGCCAGCAGGTAGCGGCCGCCCTCGCCACGGCTGCGGCCGATGCGATCGGGGTAGGCGAGCGCGAGCAGTACGCCGGCCATTTCATCGGCATCGACTTCGTCCGCCGTCGCGCCCTTGAACTGGCGCCGCCAATTCGAGGCGCTTTGCCGCGCCTGTGCCAGCGCGCGCTCATCCACACTCAGGCCGGCGGGCACCTGCCGCCGGCCGCCGCGCATCACATCGAGCCGCAGGCGGATGTCCGCATCGCGCGCGCCGGGCGCGGCGCGCAGGATGTCGCGCTCGCTCAGGATGGCCGCCAAGTCGCAGGCCAGATCCGGTGCGCCGAGTTCTTGCGAACGCGCCAGCATGTGCGCCAGGCGCGGATGCGCGCCGATGCGCGCGAGCCGGCGGCCGTGTTCGGTGATGCGCCCATGCGCATCCAGCGCTTCGAGCTCGCGCAGCAGTTCGCGCGCCTGCGCCAGCGGCGCAGCCGGCGGCGCATCCAGCCAGCGTAAGCTCAGCGCATCCTGTGCGCCCCAGCAGGCCAGCTCCAGCGCCAGCGGCGCCAGGTCCGCCTGCAAAATCTCGGGCGGCGTCTGCGGGACGAGTGCCGCCTGTGCGCTCTGCGACCACAGCCGATAGCACACACCGCTCGCCAGGCGTCCGGCGCGCCCGCGCCGCTGCTCGGCCGCCGCCTGCGAGACCTTGCCCGTTTCGAGCCGGCTCATGCCGGTGACCGGATCGAAGTGCGTGTAACGGCGCAAGCCCGCATCGACGATGATGCGCACGCCGTCGATGGTCAGGCTGGTCTCGGCAATCGAAGTGGCCAGCACGATCTTGCGCGCCCCCGCCGGCGCACGCGCCAGCGCCGCATCCTGCGCTGCCGGCGGCAAATCGCCGTACAGGGGCAGGATGAGCACGTGCTTGCCCAGATCCAGCGACTCCAGGTTTTTCTGCACGCGCCGAATTTCGGCGGCGCCTGGCAGGAAGCACAGCACATCGCCCTCGTGTTCGTTCAAGGCCGCGCGGGTGACCTGTGCCATCTGTAATTCCAACGGCAGGTCGGCGCGGCGGCCGACGTAGCGGGTTTCGACCTCGTAGCTCCCGCCGGTGGAAGCGACCACCGGCGCGTCCTTGAGAAGCCTCGCCAGCGCAGCGGTGTCCAGCGTGGCCGACATCACCAATATCTTGAGATCGGGGCGCAGATTCTCCTGGCACTCCAGGGTCAGCGCCAGCCCTAAGTCCGCGTTCAGGCTGCGTTCGTGGAACTCGTCGAAAATCACGCAGGCGATGCCGTCCAGCGCCGGGTCGTCCTGCAGCATGCGGGTGAGAATGCCCTCGGTAATGACTTCGATGCGTGTGCCGCGCGAGACCTTGGTTTCCAGCCGCGTGCGGTAGCCCACGCGACTGCCGACCGGTTCGCCCAGAAGATGCGACATGCGCCGCGCGATGGCGCGGGTGGCGAGGCGGCGCGGCTCCAGCATCAGGATGGTTTGGTTGCCGATGAAGGGCTGCGGGAGCAGCGCCAGGGGCACCAGGGTGCTCTTGCCCGCGCCGGGCGGTGCGTGCAGGATCGCGGCGTGGTGCGCGGCCAAGGCTCCTGCAAGTGCCGGCAAACTCCCGGAAACGGGAAGTTGGGGAAGGGACTGGTTCACAGTTGTCAGCATACCGGTGCTACCTGCGGAAATCTGGGATTGTCGCGATGCAGGCTCTACGGTAGGTTCAGGACATATACAGGCAGGAGATTTGCAATGGCTCGTTCGAAGCGCTCGGCGTCGGTTGAACCGATCACCATCGAAGGACGCAGCGCCGCGGCCTCTGCAAAGCGCTCGCGCGGCAACGGCGCGCGCGGGCTCGAGGCTCGCGTGGCGGCCGGGGAAGGCGAGGTCGTCGCGGTGGCGAGCGAGAAGGCGGACGTGGTGCGGGCGGCCGCGCTGTTCGACGTTCTGCGCGACGAGGCCGTCGATGGCATGCGGCAGGTCGAGCGCCTGCGTACGCTGCTGGAAGGCGCATCCGCCGATGAGATCGCCGATCTCAAGCGTACGCTGCGGGCCATCGAGCATCCCGTGGTCACGACGCCGGGCGCCGACCCCGATATCGAGCTCGCCAAGGATTGGCGGCAAGGAACCTATCCGTACAAGTACCGGCTGTCGCGCAAGAGCTACGAGCGGCAGAAATACCGCCTGCAGGTCGAGCTGCTGAAATTGCAGGCCTGGGTCAAGGAGACGAAGCAGCGCCTCATCATCCTGTTCGAGGGGCGCGACGCGGCGGGCAAGGGAGGCACCATCAAGCGGTTCATGGAGCACTTGAACCCTCGCGGCGCGCGGGTGGTGGCCTTGGACAAGCCCAGCGACGTCGAGCGTGGCCAGTGGTATTTCCAGCGCTACATCTCCCACTTGCCCACGGCCGGCGAGATCGTGCTGTTCGACCGCAGCTGGTACAACCGCGCGGGCGTGGAGCGCGTGATGGGCTTTTGCAGCGAGGAGGAATACCAGCAGTTCCTGCGCGATGTGCCGGAGTTCGAGCGCCAGCTGGTGCGCAGCGGCATCCACCTGTTCAAGTTCTGGTTCTCGGTCAGCCGCGACGAACAGCGCCGGCGGTTCAAGGAGCGCCGGTTGCATCCGCTCAAGCAGTGGAAGCTGAGCGTGGTGGATCGCGCCTCGCTGGACAAGTGGGACGACTACACCCGTGCCAAGGAGGCGATGTTCCTGCATTGCGATACCTCGGACGCGCCGTGGACGGTGATCAAGTCGGATTGCAAGAAGCGCGCGCGGCTCAACGCGCTGCGCTACATCCTGCACCGCATGCCCTACGTGAATCGTCAAGTGGACAGCGTGGGCGCGGTCGATCCGCTGATCGTCGGGCGCCCGGCGCTGGTGTCCTCGGCTCAGGACGATGCGCTGGCGAGTGCGGGGAATTGACGGCGTGAGCGCGGCCGCCCCGAT
>JAFEGC010000110.1 GCA_018240265.1 Pseudomonadota bacterium
ATCACCGCAACCACGGGGTACAGGCGCAGGTCGGCGTTCAGCTGGGGCTGAATGACCCGCGGGTAGTGGATGTTTGTGTCAGCCATGTCAATACGTTATATTGACGTTTGACGGTCAATATACCGTAGGAATATTGTCATGGCAAATGAGTACTCGGCGGACGATCTGCTTGCATTTCTTGACCATGCCGGCGACCAGGGACTCATGCCGGTAGCCACCGCCCAGGCTCTGGCCGTCGCGACGAGAAATGTCCTTGCGATCCTGTCTGACGAAGAGAAGGCCGACCTGAGTCAGCTGGATCTCGACACGGCAATCAAGCGCTTCAACAACAAGCGCGCCAGGGACTTCAACCCCTCGTCGCTGAAGGAGTACGGCCGCCGAATTCGGCGTGCGGCCGAGCTGTTCCTCAATTGGCGCGAGGATCCCGCGAACTTCACGATCAAGACTCGTACTACAAGCGTGCCCCGCAAGAAGGACAAGGGATCGGCGAACAGCGAGCCCGTGGCGCGGGACGCCACGGAGCAAGCTCCAGATGAAGTAGCGGAAACCTATCGCTCCTCGGTTCCGATCCGGCCGGGTCTGGTCGTGACGCTGGTCAATATTCCGAATGACCTGACCGGCGCCGAGGCGGAGAGGATCGCCGGTTTCGTCCGGATGCTGGCGCTCGACCGATAGGGAAGCTTCATGGCGCGAAGAACCAAGCGCGAGGCCGGCAGGTGCCAGACCGCGCCGGCAGTGGTCTTCCCATCGAGCTCGAACTCCACCCATCGGGCCCCGAGCAGTTCACCCTTGCGCACGCATAGAGCCAGCAGCAGCTTGATTGCGAGCAGATTGTCTTCGCCGAAGTTCGCGGTCCTCCGCATCTTCTCGAACAATCGGGTGAGCTCATCCGCGCCGAGGGCGCGGCTTCGCGTCGAATCCCAGCTACAAGATTAGCTCAGACGAGATTGGACGCCAGTGGACGAATCTGGCCAAAAACCACTGAAACTCAGGGGCTTAACGCATCTTTCGCGGATATTCGCGGACGCCCCCGGAAGCTATTCGATGTTCTGCGCCTGCTTACGTACAAGGAGCGTAACACTATGATTTATCTAATTATTGTTTCCCGGAGACCCGCCGGTGGCGAATTACGCCGGAACCGCCTTGCGTGGCCGTCCGCCGAGCTTGCCGTTTACTCGCGCTGCCTTGCGCTTCGCCAGCGATGTAGAGCTGCCGCCGGACTTCCCCAGGCGCTGAGCCATCCAGCGGCGTGTGCCGAACACGCCTTCCATGAGCGCCGGCAGATAGAGGTCAGCATCGAGACGCGGCCAGTGCAGCCCGAGACCGGTCGGACTGATCTCGATGTCGGCCAGATCGGCCGCCTTGGCGCCGGCGAGACCTTGCGCCAGATTCACCGGCACGCCCAGTTCAAGGCCATTGCTCAAACCCACGACGATGCGGCCACCGCGTCGATCAAAACGAGCCGAGGTTGCACGAGGTTGCGCCTTCAGGCGCGCTTGCATGCGCTTTTCGGCTCGGCGAACGTCAATGTCAGTCAGACTCATGAATGCTCTCCCACGCGTCGCACAACAGGCTCAGCGATTCCGTCAGTTGCTCGGCCAGGCCACGCAGTTGCCACGTCGTGAATCCGTAGGATTCTCGAAGCGTTACCGGCCCCTTCGGGCAGTTCAACTCGAACACGGCCTCGCAATCCGCGCCGATGACGTGAACGTGTCCGGGCAAGTGATCGTTCGGATAGACCACTACCCGCAGGCCGTCGAATCGCATGACCGTCGGCATCAGGCAACCCTATTGTATCGAAAACCCAAGCGGTTGGGAAAACAGCAATAAGTCATTTCGAATCAATGCCCCGGCGGGCTGCTCGCCGGATGGGAGTGACCTTGCGTATTCCCCGTTCCGCGTCCTGCAGCAACTGTGTCGATTGACCGAGCGCCGACCGGCGCTCCCCGAAATAGTCATACCGGTCATCCCTTCGACTCCGCGCAGTTTGTGTCCGAGGCAGCGCTCCGCAACTTCGCGACGGATCCCGAGCGCGGCCAGATGCGTGCGCGCGGTCCGGCGCAGATCGTGCAGCGCAAAATGGGGCAAGCCGTGCTTCACTCGTTGGAGTGCGACGTTGAGCGTGTCGACGCCGACGTGAGGTACCCGCTCGCGAGGATCCCGGCGGCGCTTCGGAAATACGAAGTCGCTGCCTGCAGAGAGCTCACGCACGCGCTGGAACCAGTCAACGACTTCCGGTACCAATGGAATCTCAATCCCCTCTCCAGTCTTGGTCCGGGCTGCCGGCAGGCGCCACACGGCACCGGTCGGCGAAAGCGCCTTGAGATCGAATTCTTCCCAGCGTGCGCCAAGCAATTCTCCCTTGCGCACACAGAGCGCGAGCAGCAGCCTGACGGCCAGTAGGTTGTCCGCGCCGACGCTCGGTGTCGCGCGGATCTTCTCGAACAGCTGTGCAAGCTCGTCACTGCTCAATGTGCGGCTCCGCGGTCGCTCGGTGCCACCGGCATCTAGGCGAGGCGAGAAGTCGGCGGCGGGGTTGCTCAAGAGAAAACGCCGCCGCACACCGAAGGCGAAGATCCGCCGCGTGAAACGCAACAGATCGTTCGCGGCGGTCGGGGCGCGGCCCTTAAGGTCATCGAGAAGCTGTGCCACGTCGGCCGGTGTGATGTCGCTCGCGGGAAATCGTCCGAGCTCTGGCAGCAGGTACTTGTCCAGGTACCGGCGCGGTACGGCCGGGTGTTTGAGGCCGCGCGCCTGGCGTGCCTCGATGCGCGCCTGGGCGAGCGGCATGTCGGGGTAGTTGCCGAGGGTCAGCCAGTGCGGTCGGCCGGCGAAGGTATAGCGCAAGGTCCACGACGCGCTCTCGCGATTCTGCTTGCGCAGTTAGAGCCCATCGCCATTGCTCAAGAGCACCGGTACGCAGGCCCGATGCGCTCGATCCACGATGAGCGCCGTGAGTTTTGCGCGCGCCATTTCGCCCCCTTGCTCGTCGAAAGGCAGCTACAGATTTAGCTACAAGTCGACGTCGTTTAAGCTACCCCTCTAGCTACAAGTGTAGCCCAGAGGTCACTGGAGGCTAGTGGACGATTTTGGGAAAAACGCCTAGAAACTCAGGGGTTTGCGATCACTTCTCCGGAGGTCTGCGGATGACTCCGGAAGTCATTCGATGTTCTGCACCTGCTCCCTCATCTGCTCGATCAACACCTTCATGTCCACCGCCGCGCGCGTAGTTTCGAGGTCCTGCGACTTCGACGACAGCGTGTTGACCTCGCGGTTGAGTTCCTGCATCAGGAAATCCAGGCGCCGGCCCGCAGCTTCGGTGCCGCCGACGGTCTTGCGCACTTCGATGAGGTGGCCGCGCAAGCGATCGATTTCCTCGTCCACGTCGAGCCGTTGCGCGATCATCACCAGTTCCTGTTCCAGCCGGTTTTGATCGGGCTCCTGCACCAGCGAGGCGATGCGCTCCTGCAGCTTGGCACGGATCTTCGCGCGTACCTCAGGTAATCGTTTTTCGACCTGGTGCGACAGCTCCAGCATCTGCTCCGCGCGTTGTTCCAGCGCTTCGCGCAATCGTGCGCCCTCGCTGTCGCGAAAACGCGCAAGGTCCTTCAAGGCGCTCTCGAGCAACTCGCCGGCCGCGGCGTGCATCGGCTCTGCGTCGCGTTGCGTATCGCGCACGATGCCGGGCCAGCGCAGCGCATCGATGACATCGATGCGGGCGCGTTCGCCGGCGCGCTCGGCGGTCTGCCGCACGGTGCGCATCAGCATCTCCAACTGCTCCTGGTCGACTTCGAGCGCCTTGGCCGCCGTTGCGGGGCGGAAATACAGCCCGCACTCGATTTTGCCGCGCCGCACGGATTTGCCGATGATCTGCCGGAACGTGGACTCCGCCGCGCGGAAATCCTCAGGCAACCGGAAGCTCATTTCCAGATAGCGGTGGTTGACGGTCTTCAGTTCCCAGGCGAGCTGCCCCCAGGCAAATCCCCTTTCCTGGCGCGCGAACCCCGTCATGCTGCGAATCATGTGCCGCCCTTGGACTTCGAAAACCCTGATATGCCTCGTTGACTCGCCCTGCGATGCGGCGATAATCGACGCGCTGTTGATAATTGGTTCAAGTTTAACAGAGCCCTCCGGAGTCTCCCGTTGCAGATCGAAACCGCCGACCTCAGCCTCATCGGTCACCGTGACGAGAATCAGGACCGGGTTGCGGTGGCGGCCGCGGACCATGCGGTGCTGCTGGTGGTGTTGGATGGCATGGGCGGCCATGCGGAGGGCGCGCGCGCGGCGGAAGTGGCGCGCGCCACGCTCCTGGAATTATTTTGGCAAACCCCACACCCGGTGTTCGATCCGCTGGGTTTTCTGCATCTGGCGCTGGGCCGCGCCCATGAAGAAGTGGTGAAATTGGGCGCCGGCCTGCCCATGGAGACCCGCCCGCGCGCCACCTGCGCGGTGTGCCTGGTGCAGGATTCCGTGGCTTTCTGGGCGCACATCGGCGACTCGCGCGTGTATCAGCTCCGCCAGACCCAGGTACACCAGCGCACTCGCGATCACAGCCACGTGGAAGTGCTGTTGCGCGAGGGGTTGATCCGCGAAGAGGAAGTGCAAGGCCATCCGATGCGCAATTATGTTGAATGCTGCCTCGGGGGCGATGCGGCTCTGCCCGAGATGAGCATCTCGGCGCGGCGCAAGCTGCTGCCAGGCGATGTGCTGCTGCTGTGCACCGACGGCGTTTGGGCCAATCTCAAGGACCAGGACTTCGCGCAGGTCGCTGCGCCGGGCAAGCCGCTGCGCGATGCGTTGCGCGAACTCGGCGAGCGGGCCGTGCTGGCTTCCGCTCCCTACAGCGACAACACCAGCGCCGCGGCGCTGCGGTGGCTCGCGGCATGAAGCGGCCCAGCGGTCGGGCGCCCGACGAAATGCGCTCCGTCAGTTTCGAGCGGCATTTCACCCGCCACGCCGAAGGCTCGGTGCTGGTGAGTTTCGGCCACACGCGCGTGCTGTGCACCGCCAGCGTCGAGGAGTCCGTGCCGGGGTTTTTGCGTGGCGCGGGCCAGGGTTGGGTGACGGCCGAGTACGGCATGCTGCCGCGGGCCACGCATACGCGCAGTCCGCGCGAGGCGGCGCGCGGCAAGCAAACCGGGCGCACGCAGGAAATCCAGCGGCTCATCGGCCGATCGCTCCGAGCGGTAGTGGATTTGAAGGCCTTGGGCGAACGCACCATCACCATCGACTGCGACGTGCTGCAGGCCGATGGCGGCACCCGCACGGCCTCGATCACCGGCGGCTTCGTGGCGCTGTCGGATGCGGTGGATGCCCTGCTGAAAAAGCGCGCCCTGGCCGGCAACCCGTTGCATGGCCAGGTGGCGGCGGTGTCCGTCGGCATTTTCGACGGCGTGCCGGTGCTCGATCTCGACTACGCCGAGGATTCCAGCGCCGAGACCGACATGAACGTGGTCATGAACTCGGGCGGCGGCTTCATCGAAGTGCAGGGCACCGCCGAGGGACATGCGTTCCGGCGGCACGAGCTGGATGCGCTGCTGGACCTCGCCGCCAAGGGTATCTCGGATCTGCACGCGGCGCAGTGGGCGGCGCGCCAGCCCTGAGTATCGGGCGTCGGTCGGGTTCGATGCGCGTGGTCTTGGCCAGCGGCAATGCCGGCAAATTGCGTGAGCTGAATGCGCTGCTCACCGGGCTGGATCTGCAGCTCGTCTCGCAGGTGGAACTCGGCATCCCCGCCGTCGAGGAAACCGGCACCACGTTCGAGGGCAACGCGCTGCTCAAGGCGCGCCACGCAGCGGGCGCCGCCCGCCTTCCCGCCATCGCCGATGACTCCGGAATCGAGGTGGATGCGCTGAACGGCGCACCAGGCCTGTACTCGGCGCGCTATGCCGGCCCGGACGCCGACGATGCCGCCAACAATGCCAAGCTCCTGCGCGCGCTCCAAGACGTACCGGAGGCCGCGCGCACGGCGCGCTACCGCTGCGTGCTCGCCTTCGTGCGCTACGCCGACGATCCCTATCCGCTCCTCGCGCAGGGGAGCTGGGAGGGCCGCATCATCGACTCGCCGCGCGGCAGCGGCGGTTTCGGCTATGACCCGTATTTCTGGCTGCCGCAGCGCGGCTGCACCGCCGCGGAGCTGGAGGCCGGCGAGAAAGACCACCTCAGCCATCGCGGCCAAGCCATGCGCCGGCTGCGCGCGGCGCTGGAGCGCCTGTGATGCCGCCGCTTTCCCTGTACGTGCACATGCCCTGGTGCGTGCGCAAATGCCCCTACTGCGATTTCAACTCGCATGCGCTCAAGGGCGTAGCGCCCGATGGCGCCTACATCGATGCACTGCTGCGGGACTTCGAGCTGGAATGGCCGCAGGCAGCGGGCCGGCGCATCGAGACGATTTTTTTTGGCGGCGGTACGCCCAGCCTATTCGCGCCGCGCGAGTTCGAGCGGCTGCTACGCGGTCTGCGCTTGCGCGGTGATATCGCCACTGATGCCGAAATCACCCTGGAGGCGAATCCCGGCGCGGTGGAACATGGCGCGTTCGAGGGTTACGCGGCCGCCGGCATCAACCGCGTTTCGCTGGGCGCGCAGAGCTTTTCAAGCGAGGCGCTGCGGCGCCTGGGCGATCTGAATCTGGAATCCTCCGAGGCCGAGCGCATCGAGCGCGATCTGGTGAGCAACGAAGGTCTGCGCGCCAATGAGGCGATCTCGCTGTACTCGGCGTTGCTCAAGGCCTATCCCAAGTATGAGCGGAACGATGCCGTGCTGTACCAGCTGGCCCGCGCCTACGAGCTGGGTGCGCAGCCCGAGAAGGCGCTGGCCACGCTCGATCAGCTGGTGGGCAGCTACCCGGCTAGCCGCTACCTCGACGAGGCGCAGTTCCGGCGTGGCGAACTGCTGTTCTCGGCGCAGAAATATCCTGGCGCGCAGCAGGCGTATGAAGCGGTGATCCGCACCGGCGCGCGCTCGGCCTTCTACCGGCAAAGCCTGTACAAGCACGGCTGGTCGATGTTCAAGCAGGGAGAAAACGAGCGCAGCCTCAAGTCCTTCGCCGGCGTGCTGGATTCGATGCTGGTGTCGCGGCGAAATCCCGGCAAGATGGTGGACATCGATACCCTCAGCCGGCCCGACCGCGAACTGGTCGAGGACAGTTTCCGCGTCATGAGCATCATGTTCTCGTACGGCGAGGGCGCGAAGACCGTCGACGAGTTCATGCAGCAGCGCTCCGGCAAGCCCTATGCCTACCTGCTGTATCAGCGACTGGGCGATCTGTACATGGAGAAGCAGCGCTACACCGACGCCGCGGACACCTACCGCGCCTTCGTGCAACGCGAGCCCAATCACGACAAGGCGCCGATTTTGCAGATGCAGGCCATCGAGGCCTACAAGCAGGGCGGTTTCCCGCAGCTGGTGCTGCAGGGCAAGAAGGAGTTCGTGCAGAACTACGGCTTCACCGGCGAGTTCTGGAAGGGTCGCGATCCCAAGCAGCTGCCGCAGGTGGTGGCGCAGCTCAAGACCAACCTCAAAGACGTGGCGCAGTACTACCACGCGCAGGCGCAGAAATCTAAAAGCGTGGCGGATTACCAGGAAGCGGCCAAGTGGTATCGCAGCTACTTGACCTCCTTCCCCGACGATCCGGAATCCGCCAGCACCAACTACCTGCTGGCTGACACCTTGTTCGAGAGCAAGCAGTATGGCGATGCGGCCAAGGAATACGAGCGCACCGCCTACTCCTACGGCCCGAGCGAGAAGGCCACGGCCGCCGGCTACGCCGCGCTGGTTGCCTACGGCAAGCAGGAGGAACTGGCGCCCGTATCGGAACGCGCGGCCATCCACACGCAGTCGCTGGAGAGTTCGCTCAAGTTCGCGGCCACGTATCCGCAGCATGCCGAAGTGCCGCAGGTGCTGACGCGCGCGGCCACCGACCTGTACGCGGCCAAGGATTTCACGCGCGCCACCACGGCGGCACAGACGTTGCTGGCCCGGCAGCCGGCGGTGGATCCGACCAAGCAACGGGTGGCCTGGACGGTGATCGCGAACTCAAGCTTCGATCAGACCCAGTACGCGCAGGCCGAGTCCGCCTACACCAACGCGCAGAAGCTCATGCCGGCGAACGACCCCGAGCATGGCGTGATCACGGAGCGCCTCGCAGCCTCCATTTACAAACAGGGCGAGCAGAAGAACAAGGGCGGCGATGGCGCTGGCGCAGTGGAGGATTTCCTGCGCGTCGCGGCGTTGGCGCCGACCTCGAAAATCCGCGCCAACGCGGATTTCGACGCGGCGGCGCTGCTCATCGAGCAGAAGCGTTGGGATCGCGCCATCGACGTGCTGGAAGGGTTCCGCCGCAATTTCCCGCAAAGCCCGCTGCAGGCCGATGTTACGCGCAAGCTGGCGGTGGCCTATTCCGAAGCGGGCCGATCCGGCCAGGCGGCGGTGGAGTTCGAGCGCATCGCGGCGGCGCCGGGCGAGGCGCCCGATGTGCAGCGCGAGGCCATCCTGCAGGCGGCCGATCTGTACGACAAGGGCGGCAATAGCCCCAAGTCGCGCGCCATGCTCGAAGCGTTCGTGAAGCGCTTCCCCATGCCGCTGAACCCGGCCATG
>JAFEGC010000111.1 GCA_018240265.1 Pseudomonadota bacterium
GACGTCGCGGAAAAAAGGCTCGAGCTTGTCCAGGCTCAGCGGCAGCTGCGCCAGCGCCACGCGCGTGCGCTGCCGCAGCTCGCGCGGCGGTGGCAGGGCCTCGCGCCGAACACGCTGCGCCGCCTGGCTGGGCAGGAACAGCGCCGCGCTGTCGTAACCGCCGATGGCGCCGGATTCGCGCAGCGCATCCAGCACCGTGCCCGCCTGCTCGGCGGCCCGCAGTGCCGCCTCCTGCGAGTCGGCCGAAACGGCCACCAGTGCGCCGGCCTCGGCCGCGCCCAGCTCCGCGCGCAGCTGCGCATCGATGCGCTGCGCCTCCAGCGGCACGGGACTCAGCGCCGCAAGCTCCCGGTTCCAGTAGGGGCCGCGATGCAGCGCCAGCACGGCCGTCGCGGCGGCGAGCAGGAGCAGCGCCAGCATCCAGCCCGTGCGCCGGCGCGGCAGGTGGGCCGCGATCCACTCGCCGAGCGGCGCCAGATCGCGCACCGCGAAGCGCCGCGGCAACAGATCCGGCAGCACGAAGCGTGTGATCAGGCCGGCGCACAGGAGTCCGGCGATGGAATACAGTCCGAGCTGCGAAAGGCCGGGAAATCCCGAGGGCAGGAGCGAGGCGAAGCCGATGATGGAGGTGAACAGGCCCAGCCGCACCGTCGGCCAGTGCTCACGCGGCCAGCGCGCGGGGTCGGCGCCACCGCTGCGCGATTGCACGAACAGGTAGATGGAATAATCCACCGCCTCGCCGATCAGCGTGGCGCCGAACCCCAGGGTGATGGCGTGCACGGTGCCGAAGCCCAGCGCCACGGCGGCGATGCCGGTCAGCGCCCCGCACAGCACCGGCACCAGGCCCAGCGCCAGCGCCGTCAGCGAGCGATAGGTGGCGAACAGCAGCGCGAAAATGCCCAGCGCGCTGAACAGCGATAGCCGCTTCGCCGCATCCTCGATGCCGGCGCGCGCGGCCACGGCGAACACGCCCGGCCCCGAAACGGTCAGATGCAGGGACGCATCGCCTTGCGCGGCGAAGGCGCGGCGCACACGCTCGATGGCCTGCGCCTGCGCATCGGTGTCGGCGCCCGCGGCGCGCGTTTGCGCCAGCAGCAGCGCGCGCCCGCCGGAGGGCGATACCCACACGCCCTGATCGCGTCGCGGCTGGCCCTGGCGCTGCAAGCGCTCGACGATGGCCAGCACTTCTCCGGTGGGATCGCGGATCAGGAGCGACTTCAGCAGCGCGCCCGCCGGCGAGGTCAGCGTGTCGATGGAATCGCCGACCGCGGCTTCGATGCCCGCCACGGAGAAATGCGCGGCATCGACCGCGGGACTGAGCGCATAGCGATGCTCGAACACGAAGCGCTGATCGGCCGCGGCATCCGGACTGGTGCCATTGTCGATCCGGGTGAAGGTGGGGTCGGCGCGCAGTGCGCGCGCCAGCGCCTGCGAGGCGCGAGCCCGCGCTTCGCGCTCACCGCCGTCGATGGCCATCAGCAGCACGCGCGATAGCGGCCCGTCCCGCAGCTGCTGCACCAGCAGCGCCTGCTCGGCCGTGGCATGCCGGGGCAGGAAGGCCGACAGGTCGGTGCTGTAATGCGCGCGCATCGTCACCACCGCGGCGCCGACCATCAGCGCCGCCGCGAGGATGCGCCGGCGGATGGATGAACTCACGGCGGCGGGCCGATGGACAGCTCCGAGCGGTCGCCGTCGGCCTGCGCGATGTCCACGCGCGCGAGCTCCCCGCCGTGGCCGCGAATCCGGATGCTGCGCACGCCGCCGGCCTCGGCCGGCCGGAGCGGCGTCAGTTCCAGCGTCCAGTCATCGAGGTCACCGGATAGGGTTACCGAGAAATACCGTTCCAGGCGCGCGCGGTCGCCGGCCAGGGTGGCGCGAATGCTGTCGATGAAGGGCGCGGCCTGCGGGTAGTCCTTCAGCTCCACCACGTGCTGGCGCCGGCCACGCTGCACCGTGAGCACATCGCCGCGCGCGCTCAAGGACAGCGGCCGTGGCTTGAGCGTGCGTTTCTCCAGCGAATCGGGTGGCTCGTACAGCAGTTCGCCCGAGGATTCCACCGGCTTCTCCAGCACCGACAGGTACTGTTTCTCGGTGTAGGTGACACGGCCGTGCGGCGTGCGAGCCAGCTGCTGCATCAGCGCATCGAGGGTATCGCCGGCGCGCGCGGTCGCAGCCAGACACAGCGCCGCCGGCACGAGCCAGCCGCGCCGCCTAGCGCCCGCGCGTGTCCCAGAAGTCGAAGAAATTGAACCAGTCATAGGGATCGAGGCGACAGTATTTTTCCAGCAAGGTGGCATATCGGGTCACCGCGGCCTGCACCTGCGCATCGCGCTCGGCGCGGTTGACCGCGGAAAAGTCTGCCACAGGTTCGAACACCAGGTGATAGCGATTGCCACCGCGATACAGGCCGGTCATGAACATCACCGGGCGGCGCAGCAGCGCCGCGGCGCGCATCGGACCCAGCGGAAAATCCGCCTGCTCGCCCAGGAAGGGCAGGCGCAGTACCGGCTCCTTGCCCAGCGTGCGGTCCGCGAGCACGCCCACGAAGGCACCCTGGTCCAGCCGCTCGCCGATGCGGATCATCGAACTCATCTGGCCCAGCGGCACGATTTCGGGCGGCGAGGCGGGATTGATGGAGGCCAGCACCGCGTTGATGCGGCGGGCATTGTCCTCGTACATCGCCATCACCACCGACAAGCCCGCGCGCCGCCGTCCCAGCGAGCGCATCACCTCGAAGCTCCCCAGGTGCGCGCCCATCAGGAAGCCGCCGCGGCCGGTTTGCAGGGCCGCAAGCAGAAGCGATTCGCCCTCGACGGAAATATCGAACAGCTCGATTTGATCGTTGAGCAGGAATACCCGGTCGTGAATGGTGGTGGCAAAGTACAGCACCTGCCGGAAGCGGTCGCGCGCCGTGGGTGGGCGTGCCAGCGCCCGTCGCAGGTAGGCAAGCGAGCCGCGCCGCGCGCGCGGGGCGAACAGAAAGAAATAGGTGGCGATGCCGTACAGGATGAAGCGGCTGGCGCGGCGCCCGCCGCGCAGCGACAGGAAGGTCATCAGGCGCAGCAGCCAGTCGCTGCCGCGCTCGCGGCTGCGCGTCCAGCCGGCGTTCATGCCGGACCGAAGCTGCCGCTGGCCACCGTGCCGGATGCGCCGCGGATGCTCCATTTCACCGCGCCGCCCTGCGACTCGTGCTCGAGCATCAGCGCATCGCCCGGTCGGACCACGCTCAAGAATTTGGCGGCGAGGATTTGCCAGCGCCGCGGCGCGTACTGCCCCGAGGTCACGATCGCATCCAGCGCGGCATCCAGCAGCACCACGCCGGGAAGAATGGGCTCGCCCGGAAAATGGCCGGCATAGGCCGGATGATCCGCGGGCAGACGCAGCTCGATCAGCGTTTTCCCGCGCGCATCCTGCGTGTCGCCGGACATGTCAGCGTCCGGGACGTTGCAGCAGCGCGCGCGCCAGCGCCTGCAGCGCATCCTGCGGCAGCTTGCCGGTGTCGTTGCGCGGCAGGCGCTCGGCGACCAGCAGCGGGCGCGGCAGGAACACGGCATCGATCCGTTGGCGCAACTCACGCAGGATGGCGGCGGCCGGAAAGCCGGGCGCCACCACGATGGCGCCCAGCCGGCTCACGCCCACGTCGGAAGGTTGGCCATCGCGCAGGAAAAAAGCGCCGTCGCGCACGCCCTCGATGGCGTTGAGCTGGTGGTTCAGGTAACCGAAGGAACTGCGCTTGCCGGCGATGTTGACCAGGTCGGAGTTGCGGCCGTGCAGCAGGAAATGGCGCTCATCCAACGGCTCGATGATGTCGTTGACGGCGACCCGTGCTTCGACGTGACCGCCTTGCGCGTAGACCTGTTCGCCCTGCCATTGCAGCCGCACCTCCGGCCACAGTTCCCAGCGGACCTCGCGCGTCGGCCAGCGTGTGGCGATCTGCCCCGTCTCGGTGGAGCCGAAGATCTCGAGCAGCGGCGCGCCCAGCGCGCTTTCGGCCTGGCGCGCCAGCGCCTCCTCCAGCGGCGCCGTCGCGCACACGCATAGCGCAAGCCTCGGCAGGTCCACCCCGGCCTGCAGCAGGGCGCGCAGATGTACCGGTGTCGTGATCAGCATGCGCGGGCGCGGGAGCCGTGCCAGTGCGGCCGCGACATCGGCCGGGTAGAACGGCTTCTCGGCGCACAACGCCGCGCCGCTGTGCAGCGGCATCAGCACCGTGGTCTCGAATCCGTACATGTGTTGCGGCGGCACGGTACCGAGCACGGCCGGCGCATGGGAGCGCGTAATACCCAGCCGCTGCGCTTCGGCGTGCACGCATTGCACGAGCCTGCCCCAGCTCTTGGCATGCGCGATGGGCGTGCCGGTGGAGCCCGAGGTGAACACGATGGCGGCGGGGCGCGCGGCCTCGATGCGCGGCACCTGCCAGCAGCCGGTGGCCCGGGGCCGCTCGGCGGGGTACGGGAACCGGGGCAGGTCGATGTCGCAGGCCGGATCGTCGGTGAGGCAGTACGCATCCGCGGTGAAATCGCGCAGCCAGCGGATCACTTCGGGCGTCTGGGTGGAGGGCAGCAGGCTCACCTTGCCCGCCAGGAGCGCGGCGCACAGGCCCACCGCAAAGTGGTAGCGATCCGTGCAGACGTTGAGCACGTGCCGGCCGGGTGGCAGGAGCGCGGCCAGGTGGCGCACCTCGGCTAGGAAGCGTCCGGCGTTGACCGGTCTGCCGCGGCGCCAGGCCACCACGGACAGCTCCGAGGCATGCCCGATGAGCGGCAGTGAGGCGTCGAGTCCCGGAGCGTCGGAGGCGTTCATGGCCTTCAGCGCCGCGCGGCGTACAGACGCAGGGCGGCCAGGAGTCCGGCGTGTGCAGTGGTGGGGAGCGCCACATGCCGCACCACGTATTCACCCAGGAACATCAACGCCACCAGCGGTAGTGCCCAGAGGTGGTTGAACGCCGACCAGTAGTGCGGCGGTGCGATCAGGAACAGCAGCGCGCCGATGAAACCCATGCCGGCAAAAAACAGGCTCCAGGCGAGCGTGACGCGCCGTGTGTAGCGCCGCTCGGCCGACGTCAGCGGCCCGTGCAGGCGGTCGGCCCACTCGGTGCACAGCGGCACGCGCCCGGCCCGCAGCGTGCGCGCGAACATCAGGAACAGCACGCCCCACATGGATAGCTGCTGCGCCAGCAGCAACAGCGGGAAATGGCGCGTAAGCAACTGCCACAAGGGCCACAACGCTGAGGCGCAGGCCAGCGCCGCGATCAGGGCGCCGGCCCTGCCGCGCGCACGCCAGGCAAGGCCGGTCACGATCAGGATGGCGGGGGCGAGCGCAAGGCCGGTGGTCAGGGCGGGAGCCTGGCGCGTGGTGCCGTAGTAGCACAGCAGGTCGTAGCTGATGAGGCCTGCGGTGAGCAAAACCGCGCGGGACACTTCTCGCCTCATTTGCTCCGATGCGCTGCAATGTGGTCGGCCAGCGCCTGCAGGGATGCGAAAATTTTCAGATTGTCGCTGTTGTCGGCGCGCAGCTGCACGCCATAGCGTTTGGACACCACCAGCGCCAATTCCAGGATGTCGATGGAATCCAGGCCCAGACCCTCGCCATACAGCGGGGCCTGCGGATCGATGGCATTGGCGCTGGTTTCCAGGTTGAGAGCCTCGACCATGAGCCCGGCGATTTCCCGCTGCAAGGTTGAATCGGTGGCCGGCGCGAGCGCTTCTTTTCGCGATGCGTTCTCGGACATGTGCGCAATATACTATAGGCCCTCAACTCCTGCTCCACCGCCGAGCCGCGAGCCGGGGCAGGCGCGGCACAAAGCCCCCGAACAGGCGCAGGTGCATCCAGGTCAGCAAGATATTGTCGCGCACGTAGTTGAAGTGCGAGACACCGCCCTGGTCGGGGCGAAGATAGCGCACGGCCGTGGGCAGGTTGCGCGGCGGCACGCCGCGCCACACCAGGCGCACGGCGGCCTCCACGTCGAAATCGAAACGCCGCATCCAGCGGTTTGCCCGCATGATCGACAGGAGCGGTGCGATGGGGTAGACCCGAAACCCGAACAGCGAGTCGTGCACCCCGGCCCACAGCGTTTCCAGATTGGCCCAGAAATTGGAGATGCGGCGCCCGCGCACCCGCAGCCGCGGCGCGCTGGCATCGAACACCGGTTCGCCCAGGATCAGCGCCTCGGGGTGTGTCTGCGAGGCGGCCATGAAATCGCCGATGCGTTCCGCCGGATGCTGGCCGTCGGCATCCAGGGTAAGCGCGTGCGTGAATCCTTGCGCGGCCGCCTGCTCGATCCCGGCCAGCACTGCCGCGCCCTTGCCGGCGTTGACGGGTTGGACCAGCACACGTAAGCCTGGATCGAGTTGCCGCATGCGCAGCAGTTCCGCGGTGGTGCCGTCGGTACTGCCGTCCACCACCACCCACACCGGGCACCATTGCCGGCGGGCCTTGCGCACCGTGTCGTAGATCAGCGGGCCAGGGTTGTAACTGGGTATCAGGACCAGATGCGTGGTGCTGGCTGCGTTCATTTTCCCGAACCGGAAGTTGGCGCGGACCGTTGCGCCAGCCAGCGGTTTTGCGGCGCGTTGGCCAGTTCTGCGGTGAAATACCGCTGCAATTCCGCGACCAGCGTGGCCGCGTCCCGTGGCGGATCGAAACGCCGGCCCAGCCGCAGGCGGTAGGTGATGGGAAGCGTGGGACGCCGGAACAGCGGCCATCCCTTGCTCAAGCAGGGCGAATCGGTTTCCACCAACAGGGTCTGCACCGGTACCTGGGCGTAGCGGGCGATCACGCCGATGCTGGACTTGAGCGGGTTGATCGGCGCGCGCTGCGTGCGCGTGCCTTCGGGGAACAGCAGCAATAAGCTCCCGGCCTGCAACTGCCGCACCGCTTCGCGAATCATCTGGCGGGGCGAGTCGTTGCGGATGTAGCGCGCCAGGCGCGCGCCGGCTCCCAGGAAGGGGTTGCGCATCAGCTCGGATTTCATCACGCAGGCGATGTTGGGATGGCGGGTGAGAATCAGCAGGGCATCAATGAGCTGCGGATGATTGGGTGCAAGGATCACGGCCGGTCCGCCGCGCAGCGCATCCACGGCTCCGATGTCAAGCCGGTAGGCACCCATGGCGCGCAACGTCCAGACGTACAGGCCGTAGCCGCGCATGATGGCGCGCCGGCCGATGCGCGTGCCCAGCCGCGCCGGCAGCAGGAAGTTCAGCGGCAGCGCCAGCAGGTTCCAGGTGAGGCTGATGAGCCCGAGCACGGACAGCGAGACATAAAGCGTGAGCGTTTCGCGCAGGATTTTCCAGGTCTGTCGCATGGGGCCACCGCTGGCTGGCATCCTCCAGAGTCCGTGCCGCTATCCGCCCGCGCTGCTCAAACGCTGGCGCCCGCGGTGCCGATGGCCTCGATTTCCACCAGCAGGTCTTCGCGGCACACGTCGGCTTCGAGGTAGACCACCGCCGTTTGCGCCTGCAACCAGCGGCCCAGTTCCGCGGCGATGGCAGGCTGGTCGCGCCGGTGGCGTACGTAGACCTTGTACTTCAAGGCATCGAGATCGAAGCGCCCGCCGGGCGCGCGCCGATTGGCCTGCTCCAGGAGCGCCGCGATATTGGTCAGGGTCTCGCGGGTCTGCGCCACCTCGTCGCCGCTGTGAATGGTTTCGTGACCGATGATGCTGGCGGTGCCGGACACGAACAAGTGGGCGCCTGGACCCGTTCCGAGGATGCAGGCGCGCGAGAACAGCGGACAGTGCTCGCCGTATTGCCGGGGATAGTGATAGGCGCTGATCTGGCGGGGATTTTCGATCATCACCGGTTCGCATCGCGCCGCCAGGAAGTGGATGGAAAACGCGGAACCCTGGCGCGAACCCAGCGCGCTCGCGGCAGGAAAAACGCCAGCGCCATCAGCGCTGGCTTGCGCGAAAGCCGAGTGACGCGCCGAGTTGAAATGACGATAACGTTCGTCGCCGTCGCATTCGGCGTTGATATCGGGCAGGTAGTGCCAGACGCGGATCAGGTGCGGGTAGCCGCTGTGTTCCATCACGCGGAAAATGTCACGGTAGGCGAGTTCGGTCACGCGCCGCAACGTCGCGGCCGGACTCTCGCCGTCGCGCCGCGCCTCGGTCTCATCGAGACTGGCGCAGCCGAACAACATCGGCTCGCCGTGACGGTAGCGCACGTGGCCGCTGCAATCGACGCGGCAGCCGTCCAAATCCGGATCCGCAAGCTGCCAGACTTCGCATAATGGCGTATCGCTTCCCAAGAGCGGTGTTCCACTGGCGGTGACCGGGATCGCCGCCGCCATGCCGTTCAGGGGCGGCGCAGACTCGAAGCCCACCACGCCCAGCACGCCGCGCCACCAGGGCGAGGGTTGCTGCGCGAGCCGTGCCAGCGGCAGATAGTCGACTCGAAGCGCGGCTGCTGCGCTCATCCGCTGATCACGGGCCGTTCGACATCGACCGCGCGGATATTGAAGGCGCGCCGCCGCAGCGCGCGCCAGGTCCTGCGCGGGTGGAAGGCGCAGTCGAGATAGTAGACGGCCTTGAAGGCGCGCAGGCTCATCCAGATGGGCGTGCGCCCGAAGATGTCGCCCGCCAGGAGCGATAGCAG
>JAFEGC010000112.1 GCA_018240265.1 Pseudomonadota bacterium
CCAGGATCAGCGCGCCCAGGGCCACGCCCTGGCGCGAGAAGAAATCCACCAGCGGACAGACCACCGCCCCCACGAACCAGGCGCCCGCCTGCCTCAACCCATCCGGCCAATGAGCCTTTTGCTGCAACCAGTCGAGTACGCGCCGCTCATCCTGCGCCGTTTGGGGCAAGGCCAGCCGCTGAGGTTCACGCACCAATAGGGTGACGATCAGACTCAAGGCAGCCAGCACCGCCATGGTGGTGTAGCTGACGAGCCAACCCGCGGTGCCGGCCAGGTGGATGGCGCCGGCGCTGGCCACGGCGATGGCGACCCGGTAGCCGAGCTGGTAGGCCGCGGCCATCGCGCCTTGTTTATCACGGGCGGCGGATTCGATGCGCCACGCATCCACCGCGATATCCTGGGTGGTGGAAAAGAAGGCCACCCACAGCGCCCAGCCGGCGACGTAACGGATGTCGTGCACCGGATCCGACTGCGCCAGATTGAAAAGCCCGATTGCAATGCCGGTCTGCCCGAGCGCGATCCAGGCGCGCCGCCGGCCGAGCACCCGGTCGAGGAGCGGCAGGGCTACCCGGTCCACCACTGGTGACCACAGGAACTTGATGGAATAAACGATGCCCACCCAGGACAGCATGCCGATGGTGGCGCGCTGGATCCCGGACTGGCGCAACCACAGCGACAGCGTGGAGAACACCAGCAGGAAGGGGAGCCCCGAGGAAAACCCCAGGAACAGCATGGACAGAACGGGACGTTCCGAATAGATGCGCAGCGCATCGAGCCAGCTGCGCGATTCGGTGGGTTCGGTGCGCACGCGCGGCATCATAACAGCGGCCAGTTGCAAAAGACCTCGCCCTCTTGCGAGACTTAAGGACGCATGTCCGATTCCTACAAGACCGAGTTCCTCGACCTGTGCCTACGAATCGGAGCCCTGCGCTTCGGCAATTTCAAGTTGAAATCAGGGCGCGAAAGCCCCTATTTCTTCAACGCGGGGCTGTTCAACGACGGTGCCGCCATCGCCGCGCTGGGCCGCGCCTACGCGGCGGCGCTCATCGCCTCGGGACAGCGCTTCGACCGGCTGTTCGGACCCGCCTACAAGGGCATTCCGCTGGTGACCGTGACGGCCGCCGCGCTGGCGGAGCACCACGGCCTGGATCTGCCCTTCGCCTTCAACCGCAAGGAGGTCAAGGATCATGGTGAGGGTGGCAGGCTCGTGGGCCGCGCGCTGCAGGGCCGCGTGCTCATCGTTGACGATGTGATCACCGCCGGCACCGCCATCCGCGAATCCATCGACATCATCCGCGAAGCTGGCGCGCAGCCCGCCGGGGTGCTGATCGCGCTGGATCGCCAGGAATGCGGGCAGGATAGCGCCGCCTCGGCCGTGCAGGAAATCCAGGGTCAGTTCGGCATTCCGGTGATTTCCATCGTGGATCTGTCGGATCTGATGCGGCACACCGCCGCGCACGGGCGTGCCGAGGAACTCACCGCCATGCAGGCCTACCGGACCCGCTATGGGATCGCCGAGACCCGTGCCCCGGGGCAATGAAGGCCACTGAGGTGCCACAGGTCACGATTTCGTGATTCGCGACACTAGGAATATTGCCGGCGCATGGTCAAAATAGCCGCGCACTGGTTTCGCGAGGTTGTCCCGTGAATCGCTCCGCTTCCATCCTGTCCCTGCTGCTGCTGGCCGTCACGGCCGCGCAGGCCGGAAACACGGGCACCGAGGGCCGCAAGCTGTACAAGTGGACCGACAAGTCTGGTCAGGTCCACTATGGCGATCAGGTTCCGCCCGAGTATGCCGGCGAGGAACGGCATGTCATGAACACGCGCGGCGTGGAGGTGGACAAGCTCGATGCGCAGAAGACGCCCGAGCAGCAGGCCGCGACCGATGCCAAGGTCAAGGCGGAGGCCGAGCAGCGCGACCGCGACCGTAACCTGCTCAACACCTACGTGTCGATTCAGGAAATCGAGCGCCTGCGCGATCAGCGCCTGAGCCTGGTCGCGGGACAGATCAAGGTAACGTCGCAGTTTCTCGACACCTTGCAGACGCGGCTGGACAAGCTGCAGACGCAGAGCATGAATTTCCGTCCATACAACACCAAGCCGAACGCGCAACCCATGCCGGATCAACTTGCCGACGACCTGGTGCGCACCGGCAATGACATCCGCGCGCAGCAACAGAACCTGAAGCAGAAGCGCCTGGAGGAGGCCACGCTGCGCAACACCTTTGCCTCAGACATCGAGCGATTCAAGCAATTGAAGGCCATCCATTGACACCGAAGAAGCGGGTTCTGCTCGGGGTAACCGGCGGCATCGCCGCCTACAAGAGCCCGGATCTCGTGCGCCGGCTGATCGAACGCGGCGCCGAGGTGCAAGTGGTGATGAGCAGCGGTGCACAGCACTTCGTCTCGCCCACGGTGTTCCAGGCAGTATCGGGCCACCCGGTACGGAACGATTTATGGGACACAGCCGCCGAGGCGGCCATGGGCCACATTGAACTCGCCCGCTGGGCCGAGGTGATCCTGATCGCGCCGGCCACCGCCGATTGCCTGGCGCGCCTGGCGCAAGGCCGAGCGGATGATCTGCTGACGACGCTGTGCCTGGCCAGCGAGGCACCGCTGGTGGTGGCGCCGGCCATGAACCGTGTTATGTGGGCGAACAAGGCGACACAGGCGAACGTCGCAACGCTCCTGTCGCGCGGCGTGCGCGTGCTCGGGCCCGGCGTGGGCGACCAGGCCTGCGGCGAGACCGGCGCCGGACGCATGCTCGAACCGGTGGATATCGCCGACCGGTTGCTCTCCCCGCCCGCTCATGCCAACCTCCTGGCCGGACTCAACGTGATGATCACGGCGGGACCCACGCGCGAGCCCATCGATCCGGTGCGTTATCTCACCAACCGCAGCTCCGGCAAGATGGGCTTCGCGGTGGCCGCCGCTGCGCACGAAGCCGGCGCACGGGTCACGCTGGTGAGCGGCCCGGTGTCGCTTCCCACGCCCGCCGCCGCCATCACCCGGATCGATGTGCAAAGCGCACGCGACATGCACGCCGCCGTGCACCGGCACATCGCCGCCACCGACATTTTCATCGCCGCCGCGGCCGTGGCGGATTTTCAGCCGGCGCAGACTGCCAGCGAAAAGATCAAGAAAGATGGCAAACCGCTCGCGCTGCAACTGGAGCCGGCGCCCGACATCATCAAGTCGGTGGCGGACCTGGCCAAGCGGCCATTCGTGGTCGGCTTCGCCGCCGAGACCAATGACGTGGAACAGAATGCGCGCTCCAAGCTCAAGCGCAAGCGCCTGGACATGATCGCCGCCAATCACGTCGGCGAGGGCATCGCCTTCGACTGCGAGGACAACGCCCTGACCGTGATCTGGCCGGGCGGCAAGACCGAGATCACGCGCGGGCCGAAACTGGACGTGGCGCGCGAGCTGATCGCGCTCATCGCCCGGCATCTGCCGCAAGGAACGGGACCTTCACGCCGCGGGCCGCGCACGCGCCGCGCGACCGGCGCCACCGCGCCCCGCGACCGCCTGCGCAGCCGACGCGCACGCCGTTGAAATCCGTCAAACTGAAGATCCTCGATCCACGCATCGGGACCGAGTTTCCGCTGCCGCAGCACGCCACCGCAGGTTCTGCCGGCCTGGATCTGCGCGCCTGCATTGCCGCGCCGCTGGTGCTGGCGGGCGGCGTGGCGGAGCTGATTCCCACGGGGATTTCCATTTTCATCGACGACCCCGCCTATGCCGCGATGATCCTGCCGCGCTCGGGGCTAGGCCACAAGCACGGCATCGTGCTCGGCAATCTCGTCGGACTGATCGACTCGGACTATCAGGGCCCGCTGATGGTGTCCTGCTGGAATCGAGGGACGACGCCGTTCACCATCAACCCCGGCGATCGCATCGCGCAGATGGTAATCGTGCCGGTGCTGCAGGCGCGGTTCGAGGTGGTGGAGGAATTCAGCCAGACGGCGCGTGCGCACGGCGGGTTCGGGAGTTCGGGGCGGGGGTGATCGCACTCCAGATGCATGTCGGGCAACTGCCACGGCGGCACGTCAAAGTTACCGATCGACTGGGGCGCATTCGGACAAAACGCGACAGGACCCGGAACATCAAGGTCGTCGCGCCGATAGCGATTAGACTAGTATTTACATTGTCAATACATATTGGTATCGTAGGACTCATGGACCGGGTTTTCGAACATGGAGGTACGACCTTTGAATGGAACGAGGCGAAAGCCTCGGAGAATCAGCGCAAGCATGGTGTCTCGTTCGAAGAGGCGGTGACGGTTTTTGATGACCCACTATTTGTTCTTCGAGATGTCACTCGAAATGAAGAACAGAGAGGCGCCGCCATCGGCTTCAGCGCGATCGGCCGATTGCTGACCGTGGTACACATTGAGTTCGCCGGCGAGTCCATCCGGATCATTTCAGCATGGCGAGCTTCGCCGGCCGAGGAAGAATTCTATGATCAGTGAACGTCTGAAAAAGCGCTTAAAGAAGGACCGACCGAGTACGACGATCACGATGCGAATTCCGACGGATGTCGTCGAATCGCTCAAGACCGTTGCCCCGATGCGGGGCTTTACTGCTTATCAAACGCTTCTGAAAAGCTACATCAGCGAAGGATTGCGCCGCGACGAGGCGCAGTTCGATCAACGTACAGCGCGCAGACTGGCGGACGCTCTCAAGCGGAGGGGCGTCGCAGAGAAGGTGTTGCAAGAGGCGCTGGCAGAAATCACACAAGAGTCCTAGCACGAAATTTTCACGAATAGTGCAACAGGTCGACGGTTGGTTTATCTTCCGGCGCCTCTACCTGCCCAGAGCGCTTTCGATTTCCCGCTCGTGTGCGTCCGGCTACCGCAAGCTGCATCCGCACGCCAACCCACAGCTCCGCCTCGTTCCACCAGCAGAAACGCCCCTCATCTTCATGTTCACAGCAGACGGCACTGCCTTGACGGCGCCCGCTGTTGCCGCACTCGGGCGACGACGGACATGGTAGGCGTCCCGGCAACGGTCGGGGACGCAATAGACTACGGCACGATGGACACCAAGGGACTCGGCATTGCCAGTGCGTGGGATCAGAAATGCCGCGTTACAGACCCGCGCAGCGTCCCATGCAGCCGAACCGCTACAGGAAATTGACCGGCGCCGTGAACTCCAGCCGAGCATCCGGTAACTGCGGCGGTGGCGCGGGGAATGGGCTGGCCTCGCGCACGGTGCGCAGCGCCAGCCGGTCCAGCAAGGTCACGCCGCTGGAGCGAATGAGCCGCGCCCACGACAGGCATCCCTTGCGATCGACCCGGAAGGCAACCTCCGCGGTTCCTTGCAGTTGAAGCCCAGCGGGACGATGCGCGCGGATGTGGTTCCACAGGTGTTGCGCGTACGCGGCGGCGATATCCTCCACGCCTGGCGGCCGTTCGGCCGCCGCGGCGGGCGCTGTCCGCGCGAGCGCATCGACCACGAGTGGCACCATGGCGGATGGCGCGGCCACGGGACTTTCGCGCTCGGCATCCTGCGACAGGGACACGGGTTTCAGCGGCGGCGGCAACGCCTTGGCCAATGGCCGCCACCGGAGCGACGCCGCTTCGACCGGCACCAGACGCTCGGGGGCCTGCTGCGCCGGCAGCGGCATGATGAGCGCGATACTCTGCGCGACGGCAACGTGGCGGGTATCAGAGGCGGGGTCGCTCAACGCCAGCGCCATGACCGCGACATGCAGGGCCACGGTCGCGAGCCCCGCCCACAGACGGCGCGACGGCAGGCGCCAGGCGCCCTCCTCCAGCCTCAATGCGGGATCGTCGACGGAGACGGACATCAGAAGCGCACCGATAGCCCGAGGTCGAACGAGCGGCCACGACCCGGCACCGGTCGAAGCGCCGTGCGCCCGCCAGCCTTGTAATCGCCCAGCGAAACTCCGCCCAGCGGCAGATCGAAGGCCTTGTCGAAAAGATTCTGCACCTCGGCGCTCAGCCGCCACGCTCCAAGGCGGTAGGCAGTGCGAAGATTCAGCAAGACATACGAATCGGTTCTCGGCTCGGCGCGCAACGGATCGACGCGCGTTTTGTCCGCCACCCATTCCAAGTCGAGCCCGCCTTCGAATCCGCCGACGGCATGGCGCAGCGCGAATTTCAGATCGAGCGGCATCTGGTGATACAGCGGTTCGCGCGATTGCAGGTTCTGCCCTTGGACAACCGCCAGCGAGCCGGTCAGGCGCGTACGCCCCCAGCGGCCGCCATCCCAGAGGGGAACGGCGCCGCTGAGATCCACGCCATAGAATTCCGCCTGCACGTTGGTGAATTGCAGTTGGACGAAGCCGGTCGGCATGCCCATCATGTCGGTGAAACGGCGCAGCAGCGCTGCGTCGATGTAGTCATCCACATGGGTGTAATGCGGTTCCAGCCGCAGGAACCATCCGTCCTTGCCGCCACCACGCACTTCCAGCGCCGCGCTCACGGTATCCGCCCGCTCGGGCTTGAGCACGAGATTGCCGACGTAGCCGTTGCCGTCGCCGAACCAGCCGATCATGCTGCTGGACATCGTCCCGCGCCCCCAGCTGTAGCGCTCGTAAAGATTGGGCGAGCGTACCTTGTGGGCAATCCCAAGTTCCGCCATCACGCCCTCGGAGGGAGCGAAACTGATCAGCGCGGACGCGCTCCAGTTGTCGTCGCTCCGGTGATGTTCGGCGGCGTTGAAATCCATCGCCGCCATGGCATCGGCCATGTTCATCATGTCGCTGCCGTAGGGCTGCACGTCGCCGGCGTTCATGTTCACCCGGTCGAACCGCGCTCCGATCAGCGTGGCGAGGCGGCCGCTCCAGCGGCTCTGCCATTCGCCGAAGGCGCCGAACCGCTCGCGCCGTCCGTCATTGACGTTGATGTAGGCGTCGGGCCCCATCATCATGCTGCCCGGCACCGGCGGCCACCAGTCGTTCAGCTTTTCGCGGCGGAAATCGTTGCCCAGCCGCAGCGTGTGGCGCGCATCCAGCGGCACATCAACTTTCAGGTCGTAGGTCCAGGAACGCACCCGCGTGTTCATCGGCATACCGCCGCCGTCGGTGCCGCCCTTGTCCGCGAGAAAGTTCATTTCGTGATCGATGGCGCGGTAGCTGGCCTTGAAGTCCACGACGCCCCAGCCGAAGTCGTTGAAATAATGGCCGTTGAGGAACCAGGAACGGTTGGACGTCATGTCCATGTACTGATTGACAAAGCCTTCGTAGGGCGAGTGGTGATAACCGCCCTTGAGTTCGACCAGGCCGAGGCCGCCCTGCCAGGCCAACGCGAGGGCATGATCCGTCTTGGCGAATTCGGTGGAATGCACGATGCCCAGATCGCCGCCGCCGCGGTAGCGGCCGGACTGCGTGTACGAACCGGTGTAGGTCGCACTCAGGGCGGATGAGGCGGCGGTGAGCGTCGTGCCACCGCCGAAGCCATCGCCATTGCTGCGAAAGTAGGCCGACACCTCGCCGGCCAGCAGCAGGTCCGCACCACTCGCGAAGCGAGGGGCCGGTCCGTTCAAGGCGATCACCGCGCCAATGCTGTCCCCGCCCATGCTGACCGGCGAGACGCCGCTGATCACGCGGATGGCGGCCACGGTCTGCGGATCGGTGTAGGACAGCGGGGTGTTCATGTCGTTCGGACAGGCCGCGTCGATCGGATGACCATCGACGGTGATGGCGAGCCGCTGTTCGGACAGGCCATGCACCACCGGCATGCTGGAAAAGCCACCGCCGGTATTGGCGGCGACGCCGGGCATGCGGGACAGCAGCGCCGCAACATCGCTGCTGCCGCTCTGCAGGGCGCGCAGGTCTTCGCGCGACAGGCTGTGTGTGGTGAGCGGTGCGGAACCGAGTGTGGAAGGCGAGGATTCGGAATCGATGTCGATGGAGGGCAGCGCGGTGGTCTGCCGGTCGGCGGCCTGTTGCGCGACGGCTTCTTGCGCCGCGACGTAGGTATGCAGGCCGGCGAGCAGTACGGCCCAAAGGCGAATAGTCGGTTTCATGATGATCTTCTCGATGCGTTGCGAGCGGGCCGGAACCGCCGGTGGGAAATGCCGGCCAGGGACATCAACCGCGCAAGATTCGGCGGCCGTACTCGGCAGCCGGCGCGCCCCCTTTCGGGCGCAGCGGCGGTTGACCCAACTTCTACGGACGATCAGAGGATGGCGGGAGGTCCGCGCGGCAGGCGGGTCGGCACGATAGTGCCGCGGGGAATGAAGGAACGAGGCGGAAGATCGCCATCCGTTACGACCATGCTGGCCAGCGCCGGCGACATGGCCGATTGCGCCGTCGCCATGGTGGTGGCCGCCGCCGCGAATGGACAAAGATTCGCATTCGGATGCTGCGGGTCGGTGCCGCCATGCCCGGGTGCGGTATCGCCCTGTCCCGGCATGCCGGCAGACGACATCATGTGGCCATGGCAAATGACCAAGCCACCGCGACCCGGCATGAAACCGCTAGGGATGAGCGCATGGCTGCCGAACGCCACCAGCAGCAGGGCCGCCAGCAGCGGAT
>JAFEGC010000113.1 GCA_018240265.1 Pseudomonadota bacterium
GTTTACCACCGTGCCGTCGTCGCGCATTTTCGCGCGATCGAGACCCGACCCTTTCAGCCGTGACAGGTAATCCGCGACCGCGGCGATGTCCGAATCCTCGAAGCTGTTGAAAAAGCGCATCAGGTTCTCATCGAGATTGTGGCGCCGGCCGTTGGCCAGGCCGCGGATCTGGTTGGCCAGATACCCGTGGTCCTGGCCGCGCAGCGAGGGCACGAAGCCGTCCTCGTCGCCGCGCGCATCCTCGCGGTGGCAGGAGGCGCATTGCTCGCGGAAAATGCCCTCGCCGAGGCCAAGGTGCTTGCCGTCGCCGACCTGCGCGGCAGGGTTCATCGGCTGGGCGTTGAGCCAGGAGGCGATGTCCACCCACGCCTGCGGGGCTTTGAGCGCCGCCTGCGAGACCACCTGGTGCATTTCGCGGCTGTCGCGTTCGTTGCCGGCGAAGTTGGCGAGCTGGCGCACCAGGTAGGTGAAGCGCTGCCCGGCCAGGGACGGAATGTTGCGCTTGGGGTCGCCGCCGGCGTGGGCGCCGTGACAGCTCTGGCAATGGCGCGCGTACAGCCTTGCGCCCGCCTTGGGATGCGCATCCAAGGCCAATGCCGTGTGCGTTGCCGCATCGACCCTCTCCTCCGAGGCCGGCGCGGCAGTGGCGGACAAGGTCAGCAACGCTGCCAGAATAAAACGCATGGGCGTAAACCTATTCGAAATCATGTATCGAAATGCCAAGTTTGGCGCAGTTCGGCAATCGCGGCCACCAGTGTTTTGGTGTCTACCGGTTTGCTCAGGAAGCGGCAATTGGGAATTTCCCGTTTTACCAGGCGCCGCATGGACTGCAGGTCGCCGGACAACAACACGGCTGGCACATCGCGGCTCTGGCGCGCGCGTACCTGCTGCAGCAGGTCGAGGCCGGTAAGCGAACCGTCCAGGTGATAGTCCGTCACCAGCACGTCGCCGGGTTGCACCGCGGCCAGCAGGCTTTCCGCCTCGGCCAGCGTGGCGGCGCTGTGGACTTCGTAACCCTCCAGCGACAGGAACAGCTCGGTGGCGGCGCGCACCGAATCGTTGTCCTCCAACAGCAGCACGCGGCCGCGCGCCTCGGCGCCGGCCAGCGCGGCCGGTTGGTCGAGTTCGCGCGCCGGCGCGTTGTGTTTCTCTACCAACGTATGGCGTGGAATGCGTACCCGCGCCCGCGTGCCCCGGCCCGGCGTGGAGGACACTGCGACCGAGAATCCCAGCAGGCGCGCGGCCTCGCGCACGATGGCAAGCCCCAGTCCCACGCCCAGGCGGGGATGGCCCTGTGAGTCGACCTGGTAATACTCGTCGAAAATGCGGTCGAGCTTTTCTGCGGGAATGCCGATGCCGGTGTCCTCCACCTTGATGGTGAGCGCATCGGCATCCAGGAACTGGCCGATGCTCACCGTGCCGCGCTCGGTGTACTTCAGCGCATTGCCGATCAGGTTCTGCAGAATTTGCGTGAGCAGCGTGCGGTCGGTTTTAAGCACCGGCCCGGTGGTGGAACACTCCAGGCGCAGGCCCTTGGCCTCCGCCGCCGGCGCGAATTCCTGACGTAGTCCCTGCAGCAGTTCGCCCAGGTTGACCTCGCCGAGCTGCGGCTCCACCGCGCCAGACTCCATGCGGTTGATGTCCAGCAGCGCGTTGAGCAGGCGCGTGGCGCCGTCGATGGCCTGCTCTTGCCGGTGCAGCAGATCGCCGATCTCGGATGCCGCGACGGCGAGTTTGTCCGCGGAAGCCAGCCGTTGGAGCGAAGCGTTGAGCAGGCGGATGGTCTGCAGGGGCTGGCGCAGATCATGGCTGGCGGTGGCGAGGAAGCGAGTCTTGGCGCGGTTGGCCCGGTCCGCTTCGTCGCGCGCCGCCACCAGTGCATCGGAAATCGCGCGACGTTCGGTCATGTCGCGGATGGCCGCCGCGACATAACGGTGCTCCCCGGAGATGAACGGGGCGAGGCGGATGCCGGCCGGGAATTCGCTGCCGTCGGCGCGCCGCGCGAACAGATCGGCGATGCGGGCGCCCATCTCGCGGTTGGCGGGGTTGCGCGCGAAGGCGGCTACGTGAGCCCCGTGGCGGATGCGGAAGCGCTTCGGCACCAGCACTTCCAGATGGCGGCCGATGAGGTCGGCGGGCTCGTACCCGAACAGCGAACGCACGGTTTCGTTGGCGAACCGGATACGCTCCTGCTCATCCACGACGATGAGCGCGTCGGGGGAAAACTCCAGTAGATGTTGCGGAATCGAGCTGAGGTCGTTCATGGTCGACACGGCCGGGTCCTGGCCTGGCGCGCTGCGCCGCGAAGCCTAACACGATTCCGTCGCCGGGCTACGGGGCAGGCGCAGAGCGATGCGGGAAATTCGCAGATGCCAAGGGCAGGGCATTTCTGGCAGGCTGGGCCGTGCGACAAGGTGTTTATGGCAAGACAGGTGGACCTTGAGTAACGGCATCTCCAAGCGGGCCAAACCCGATCCCGCCGTCCGGGTGGCAAGTCCGCTGGGGTCCGCCGACTCGAGCGCGATTTTCCGGCGGCTGATGGAAATTGCCCGCACCTCGGCGCTGGAAGAACTCGCCTCCGGCATTGCCCATGAGCTGAACCAGCCGCTGGGCGCCATTGCCACGTTTTCCCAGGCGGGCGAGCGCATGCTCGACCGTGAGGCGCCGCTGGTGGGACGGGCGCTTGAGGTGTTCCACCAGATCAGTCACGAGGCGCTGACCGCCGGCGAGGGCATCCACCGCATCCGCCGCATGTTCGATGCCGGCGAGTCCGCGCGGGTGCGCTGCCAGATGCCGGATTTGGTCGCCGAGTTGCACCCGGTGCTGCAGATGATGACGGCGCGCTACAACGGCGAGCTGCACTGGCACGCGGCGCCGGGCCTGCCGGCGCTGATCCTGGACCGGCTGCGCATCCAGCACGTGCTGTTCGCACTGGTGCAGAACGCCTGCGATGCCGGCAGCTCGGGCGATGCGCGGCCGAGCGTGAAAATCGAGATGGACGGCGACCGCTACAGCGTGCGGACCAGCGTCACCGATTCCGGCAGCGGGGTCTCCCCCGAGCATGAGCAGCAGCTGTTCCGGCCTTTCTTCACCACCAAGCGCGGGGGCACCGGTCTTGGCCTGTCGTCCTGCCGTGCCATTGTCGAGTCACATGAGGGTACCATCGGGTTTGAGAATCTGCCGGTCGGCGGCAGCCGATTCTGGTTTCGGTTGCCGGCCGCCGCGAAGGAATCCTGACTCGATGGCCAATACACGCGAAGCTCAACGTAGCACTGTACCGACGGTTTATGTGGTGGACGACGACGACGGCATGCGCACGGCGCTGTGTACGCTGCTCAGCACCGTCGGCTACCACACCGCGGCGTTCTCACGCGCGCAGGATTTCCTGCAGCGTTTCAACCCGGACGACCCGGGGTGCCTGGTGCTCGACATACGCATGCCGGAGATGAGCGGCCTGGAGCTGCAGCAGCAGCTCAACCGCATGGGCTCCATGCTGCCGGTGATTTTCATCACCGGTCATGGCGATGTACCCATGGCGGTGCAGGCGATGAAGGAGGGCGCCTTCGAATTCATGCAAAAGCCCTTTCGCGACCAAGACCTGCTGGACCGCATCAACCACGCCCTGCAGCACGACGCGGAGAATCGCAAGACCGGTGCGCGCCGTGCCGAAATTCTGCGTCGGCTGGAGTCGCTCACCCCGCGCGAGCGCCAGGTCATGGACTTGGTGGTCGAGGGCGGCGCCAACAAGGTGATCGCCATCGACCTGGGCCTGTCCGAGCGCACAGTGGAAATCCATCGTGCCAAGGTCATGGAAAAAATGGGCGCGCGCTCGGTGGCGCACCTGGTGAAAATGCACCTGACGTTGGGCGACAAGACCGGCCAGCCGCCATGACGCAGCTCACGTTGGATTGCCGGCACATCGAGCGCTCCGCGGCGCTCGAGTCCAGGGTGCGCGAGTCGCTGCGGCGGCTGGAGCGCCTGAACGACCGCATCGACCGTTGCTGGCTGACGGTGGAAGGGCCGGTGCCGGAGGGCGGCAATTCAAGCTACCTGGTGCGCATCGAGCTGAATCTGCCGGGCGCGCGCATCAACGCCGGCAACTGGCCGCAGGGGCCGGAGCCGCATACCGACGTGTACCGCGCGCTGCGCGAGGCATTCGAGGACGCCAAACGCCAGCTGCAGAGCCTGCGCTGGGACTCTTGAGTTTTTCTTCAATGATGCGCGCGCCCGAGCGGCGCGAGCAGCGTCAGCAATCCGAAGGCGAACAGCGCGATGCCGGCCGCGGCATGCAGACTGCGCGCGGCCGTCCAGCGTCCGATCTGCCGGCCGAGCAGACTCCCGCCCAGCATGGCAGGCCAGGTGCCCGCGCCGAACAGCGCCAGCATGAGCGCGCCATGCGCGGCTCCGCCCGACAGCGCCGCGAACAGCAGCATGGAATACACCAGCCCGCAGGGCAGCCAGCCCCACAGCGCCCCGAGCAGGAGCGAACCGCTGAGAGTGGGCTCACGCCGGGTGCGCAGGAGCGGTGCGAGCCGCGCAAAGCCGCGCGCGCCCAGGCGCTCCAGCGGCGCGAACAGACGCCAGTTCCACAGCACCCGTGCTGCGATGGCCATAAGGCATAGGCTGGCCAGAACGCGGACCACCAGCGCCGCCGCGACGAGATCGAACTGCGCCGCCAGCGTGGAACCGAAGGCGCCGAACAGTGCGCCGGCCAGCGCGTAGCTGCCCACCCGGCCGAGCTGCGAGAGCACCTGGTGCGTGAGGACGCGCGCCGGCGGACCACCCGCGCGCTGCGCGCGCATTCCCAGCGCCCCCGCCAGGCCGCCGCACATGGCAAGGCAGTGCAGGCTCCCCGCCGCGCCGGCGATGAAGGCCGCGGTGAAGCTCACCGGTCCCGACGACAGACACAGGACGTCGGTCATGCCGGCGGACCGGGACGCTCGTCATCGTCGCGCAGGATGTCCCAGGCCGGCGCGTCCAGCTCGTCGAACTGACCCGAGCCCACCGCCCAGAAAAAAGCCCACGCAGCCAGCCCGACCAGCACCAGCGTCACGGGAATGAGCAGGAAAATGATGTTCAACTTTAGGCTTCCCGCGGCAATGCCGGCTTCAGGACGGTGGCTGCAGTCCGCGCGCGCAACGGCGGATCGCGCATCAGGCGCAGCGAGTTCAGGACCACGATGATGGAACTGGTGCTCATGCCGATGGCGGCCAGCCAAGGCGGTACCCAGCCGATGGCGGCCAGCGGCATGGCGCAGAGATTATAGGCTGCCGCCCACAGCAGATTCTGTTTCATGATGCGGTGGGCGCGCCGCGCCAGGCTCACCGCCTGCGGCAGCGCGCGCAGCGAATCGCTGACCAGGATCAGATCGGCGCTGGCCAGCGCCAGCGCCGAACCGCGGCTCATGGCGATGGAGACGCCGGCGCCGCCCAGGCTGGGCGCATCGTTGATGCCATCGCCCACCATGGCGGGAAAATGACCCTGAGCCCCCATCTTGCGCACGTGTTCGAGCTTGTCCGCCGGCGATTGTCGCGCTGCATGGCGATCGATGCCGCACAGGCGGGCCACCTCAGCCACCGTGCTCGGCGCATCGCCGCTGAGGATTTCCACTGCCAGGCCCAGCGCGCGCAGCGCCGCCACGGTTTCACGAGCCTCCGGCCGCGGCGCATCGCGCAGCGTGAACTGAGCCAGCAGGCCCTGCGCATCGCTCAGCACGATGCCCTCCAGCGACTCGTCCGCGCTGGCCTTGTGCGCGGCGGTCAAGTTAGGCATGGCGCCCTGGGCAGCACGCTGAGCGGTCGGCGGCAGGCCACGGGCGACGAACGCGCTCGTGCCGATGCGATAACTCCTGCCTGCCACCTGTCCCTCGATGCCCTCGCCCGGCAGAATCCGCACCTGCGTGGCGGGGCACGGCGTGCGGCCCTGGGTGAAGGCGCGCGCGATGGGATGCTCCGAGGCCGCTTCTAGCGCGGCGGCGACGGCCAGGCAGTCCTCGCGGTCGATTTCGCCCAGGAGCTTGACCTCGCCCAGGGTCATCTGGCCGCCGGTGAGCGTGCCGGTCTTGTCGAACAGCACCTGGTCCACCTGCGCCAGGCCTTCGATGGCATCGGCATGGGTGACCAGTATGCCGCGCCGCGCCAGCGCCGCGGTGGCGCTGGCCATGGCTACCAGCGTGGCCAGCGACAGCGCGCAGGGACATGCGACCACCAGCACCGCCAAGGTGGCATCGAAGGCGCGAGCGGGATTGACGTACAGCCACACCGCGCACACCAGCGCCGCGACCAGCAACACGCGGGCGAGAAAGCGGCTGGCGGTGCGGTCGGCCTCGCGGGTCAGGCGCGGCCGCTCGGACTGCGCGCGCGACAGCAGCGCCGTGATGCCCGCCAGGATGGTGGCGCCTCCCGCCGCCGCCACGCGCATGCGAAAGGGCGCCTCGACGTTGAACGTGCCGGCGGCCACGCGGGCGCGCGGGCCACGGGCCACGGGCAGGGATTCGCCGGTGAGCATGGATTCGTCCAGGCGCGTCCAGGTATCCAGGATCTCGCCGTCGGCCGGCACGATTTCGCCGCTCCGTACCAGCAGCGTGTCGCCGACGCCTACCTGCGCCAGGGCCACGTCGGTGATGGCCTCGCCCGCGGCGCCCGCCTCGACCCGATGCGCGATGGCGGGCAGGAGCCGCGCCAGCGCATCGCCCAGGTGCGTGCTGCGGTGACGCGCCACCATCTCCACGTAGCGCGCCACGGTGAGGAAGAAAATGAACATGGTGACCGAGTCGAAGTACACCTCGCCGGCGTGCCGTGCGGTGTTGATGACACTGGCCGAGTAGGCCAGCAGCAGCGCGAGACCCACTGGCACATCCATGGTGATGCGCCGCGCCTGGATGGCGCGCAGGGCGCCGGCCATGAACGGCCAACCCGCGTACAGCAGTACCGGCGTGCTCACCAGCAGGCTCACGATGCGCAGGTAAGCGCGGATATCGGCGTCCATGCCGGTGCGATCGCCCATGTACAGGGCGACGGCGAACATCATCACCTGCATCATCCCCAAGCCCGACACCGCCAGGCGCTTGAGTAGCCTATGCCGTTCGGCGCGCGCCTGCGCGGCGGCCGCATCCGAGCCCGCGGGGCTGGGGCGATAGCCCAGGCGCGCGATGTTGCGCAGCAGCTGAGACAGCGGCACCTGGTCTTGGCGCCAGAGCAGGTGCGCGCGCCCGGTGGCGGTGTTGACGCTGGCGCGGATCACGCCGGGTGTACGTTCCAGCACTTGATTGAGCAGCCAGCTGCAGGCGGCACAGGTCAGGCCGTCGATCAGCAGGGTGATGCCGCGGCCGCCACCCTCCTCGCGCGATAGGGGTTCGTAGACGGCCGGGTCGTCGAAAGCCTGCCATTCGTCCGCGTCTCTCACGGGTCGCGTGCCGCCGGTGCGAAAGGTGTAGTAATCGGACAGGCCCAGCGCCTCGATCATGCCGGCGGCGGTCTGGCACCCTGGGCAGCAGAACGCGGCTTGCGCGCCGGCGATGCGCGCATGCGTGACCGTACGTCCGGCGAGCGACTCGCCGCAGTGGAAGCAGTTCTCGGCCTGATCCGCCATGGATCAATCGGCGGGCGGCAGCACGCTGTTCGAAGCGTGGCCGTGGATCACCTGGCGGGTGAGCGTCTGCGGTGCGCGCACGTCGGCGTCGGGATGTTGCCAGATCAGCACCGCGGTCACGATGCCGGCGAGCACTGCGCTGGCCGGCAGGCCCACCACCAGCCACATCATCGGATGGCGGTACCACGGTTCAAGGGATAGGGGTTGGGACATCGGCGACTCCTTGCGAATCGGTAGCGGGCGTGAAATCAAGGCTCGAAGAAAAAACGCGCGCGGCTGCGGGCGTGCAACTTCGGATCGTCCTGAGCGCGGACCTCGATGGCGAAATCTTGCCCGCCATGCCGCTCGCCGGGCTGCGCGCGCACGCGCACCGCGACGGTTCTGACCTGCTCGGGCTCGACGGTCTGGTCCGGCGCATCCATGTCGATGGTAGCACCGGGCAGCTCCAGCGGCGTCAAGGCGAAACGGTGCGCGCGCTGATCCTTGTTGATGATGCGCACGGTGAACACGTTCTCGATGCGCCCGTCGTTCAACTCGCGGAACAGCGCGTTGCGGTCGCGCAGCACGTCGAGATCCACGGGTGAACGCATGCTGACGGCGGCGACGAAGCCCAGTGCCAGCGCACTCAGGATGAAGGCGTACAGGATGACCCGCGGTCGCATCACGTGCGTGGTCTGGCCGTCGATCTCATGCTGGGTGGAGTAGCGCACCAGTCCGCGCGGCATGCCGAGGCGGTCCATGACCGAATCGCAGGCATCGATGCAGGCGGCACAGGCGATGCATTCGATTTGCAAGCCCTTGCG
>JAFEGC010000114.1 GCA_018240265.1 Pseudomonadota bacterium
GACAACAGCCCATAGGCTCCCAGGATCAGCACCATACCGGCCCATCCGAGCAATTCGATCAATACGCTCATATTGCATTATTCTCAAATCCGGCTGCGGCGCTGATCCAAATGCGACCGTGCCAGTCAACTTTGGGGTGTGGCCGGCTCTTGCCAACCCCCGCCCAACGCCCGATATAGCTGCACCGTGGTCAGCAAGCTGTCACGGCTGGCGGTGGCCAGGCTCAGCTCGGCCGTGAACAAGTCGCGGTCGGCATTGGTGACATCCACATATGAGGCGGTACCGGCTTCATAACGCGCGTGGGCGATGGTGCTGGCCCGGCGCAGCGCCTCCACCTGGTCGCGCTGCGCCACCTCGATCTCGACCTGCTTGCTGCGCGCGATCAGAGCATCGGCCACCTCGGCGAATGCACGCTGCACGGTCTGCTGGTAGCCAGCCAGTGCCTCGCTCCACCGCGCCTGCGCGGCACGCTGGGTGTATAGGCTTCGTTGCGGGTCCAGCAGGGGCTGCAGCAGCCCGGCGGAGGCCAGCCAGGCCTCGTTGGGCGAGGTGAATAGGCGGCTGAGTTCGGTGCTGATGCGCCCGAATGCGCCGGTCAGCGACAGCGTCGGCAATAGCGCCGCCTTGGCTACGCCGACGCGCGCATTGGCCGCCACCAGGGACTGCTCGCTTTGCATGATATCGGGGCGGCGCTCGATCAGGCTGGAGGGCAGGCCCGCGGGCGGCATGGGCGCGGCACGCGGCGCCTCGGTCGAGGCCGGCAGTTCGAAGCCTTGCGGATAGCGTCCCAGCAGGATGGCAAGGCGATGCTCGGCCTGCGCCAGTGCCAATTCCTGCTGCGGAATCGACACGCGCGCCACCGCCAGCTGCGCCTCGACCGCGGCCACATCCAGTCCGGAGATGACGCCGCGGTCATGCTTGGCGCGGGTCAGCTCTACCAGTTTCTGGCGCGTCTGCACGGTGCGCCGGGTGATGTCCAGTTCCTGATGCAGGGAAATCAGGTCGAAATAGGCGGTGGCCACGTCGCTGATCAGCCCGACCAGCACGGCACGCTTGGCATACTCGCTCGACAGGAAGTCGGCGCGCGCCGCCTCGCTGCTGCGGCGCAGCCGTCCCCAGATGTCGAGCTCATAGGACAGCACACCCTGCGCCTGGAATTCATTGCCCAGCGGCAGCTGCCCCGGGCGCAGCAGATCCTGTGCGGTCCGGCCGCGCTGCGCACCCGCCTGCACCGAAATCTGCGGCAACAGGGCCAGGTGAGCGGACCCCAGCGCCGCCCGCGCTTCCTCCACCCGCGCGGCCGCCACCCGCACATCCAGGTTTTCGCGCAACGCCGCGCGGATCAGCTCTTGCAGATGCGCGTCCTGGTACAGGTCCCACCACTGCATGTCGCCGAGCGAGGTGCCACTGGAAGCATCCGGCGCGAACCGGAATCGGTCGGGGATCTTGAGGTCCGGACGCGTGTAGTTCGGCCCAACGGCGCAGGCGCCCAGCAGCAGAACGCCTGCCAGCAATAGCAGCCCACGCATCAGGATGCTTTCTCCGCCGCCGGGCGCTGCTTGCCCCAGCGCCGCGCCAGGTTTTCCAGCGCCACGTAGAACACCGGCACGAGGAACACGCCGAGCAGCGTGGCCGCGAGCATGCCGAACACCACCGTGGTGCCCAGCACCTGGCGCGCGCCGGCGCCGGCGCCCGTGGCGACCGCCAGCGGGAGCGAGCCCAGGATGAAAGCGAACGAGGTCATCAGGATGGGACGCAGCCGCAGCTGGGCGCCTTCGAGCGCCGCCTCGATGAGCGGTTTGCCCCGCTCCCGCGCCAGCTGCGCGAACTCGACGATCAGAATCGCATTCTTGGCCGCGAGGCCGATCAACATCACCAATCCCACCTGTACGTAAATGTCGTTGGCCATGCCCCGCACGCTCAGCGCGGCGAACGCCCCCAAAATGGCCAACGGAATACCCAGCAACACCGCAAATGGTACCACCCAGCTTTCGTACAGGGCGGCCAGCACCAGGAACACGAATACCAGCGCCATGGCAAACACATAGGGCGCCTGCGCGCCGGCCCTGATCTCCTGGAAGGTCACGCCCGTCCAATCGTAGCCGAAACCCTCCGGCAGACCAGCTCCGAGCGCCTGCATCGCCGCGATGGCCTGGGCCGAGGACCGGCCAGGCCCCGGCGTACCGTTGATGGTGGCGGCGCGATAGATATTGTAACGCTCTATGTACTCCGGTCCTTCCTTGGGTCTGATCGTCACCAGCGTGGACAGCGGCACCATGTCGCCCGTCGCAGCGCGCACGTACAAACCCGCCACCGCGTCCGGCGTGGCCCGCGCCGCCCCTTCAGCCTGGGCAGTGACGCGGAAAGTGCGGCCGAACAGATTGAAGTCGTTGATGTAGTTGCCGCCCAGGAAGGTCTGCAAGGTGCCAAATACATCCGCGATGGATACGCCCAAGGTCTTGGCACGCTCGCGATCCAGAACGTACTCGATCTGCGGCACGTTGGCGCTGAAGGGCGTGAACACGCGCGACAAGTCGCGGCGCGCATTTGCCTGCCCGATGAAGTCCCGCAACACGCTGGCGAAGCGCAATAGCGACCCCCCGCTCCGGTCCTGCAGCACGAACTCGAAACCGTTGGACTGACCGATGCCCGGAATGGCGGGCGGATCCATCACCATGAACGTGGCCTGCGGAATACCGGCGAGGGCCTTCATCAATCGCTCGCGCACCGCAGGGGAGCTGTGGCGCGCGCCGCCACGCTCGCTCCAGGGCTTGAGCACCAGGAAGGCGGTGGCCGCGTAGGAGGAAGTAACGCCGGTCTGGATGCTGAAGCCCGTGATCGACACCGTATCCTGCACTTCCGGCACCTGCTCGCGCACCACCGCCAGGAACTTGCGCACCACTTCTTCGGTGCGCTGCTGCGAGGCACCGGGCGGCAGGTTGATGAAGGTCATCATATAGCCCTGGTCCTCGTCCGGCAGAAAGCCGGCGGGTCGCAGCCACACCAGCACAGCGGCGAACAGGGCGATTAGCGCAAATCCCGCGAGTGCCGCGCGGCGGTGAGTCACCAGCAGCGCCACCCGGTGGCGATAGCGGACCGACACGGCCGTGAAGCCGCGGTTGAACCGCTCGTACACGGCCGCCAGGCCGCGGCGCGCCTGCCCCGGCTTATGCGGTTGCAGGAGCAGCGCGCACAGCGCCGGCGTGAAAGTCAGCGCGATGATCGCGGAAATCAGCACCGCCATCGACAGCGTCAGGGCGAACTGGCGGTAGAACTGGCCGGTGAGTCCGCCGAGAAAAGCCACCGGCACGAACACCGCGATCAGCACCAGCGCGATGGCGATCACCGGTCCCTGCACCTCGCGCATGGCAGCGCGCGTGGCGCTGCGCGCATCCACGTGCTCCACCTCCATCTTGTGGACCACCGCCTCCACCACCACGATGGCATCGTCCACCACCAGACCGATGGCCAGCACCAGCGCGAACAGCGTGAGCGTGTTGATGGAAAAGCCCAGCGCGGCGAACGCCGAGAACGATCCGATCAGCGACACGGGCACGGCCAGCATGGGGATGAGCGTGGTGCGCCAGTTGCCCAGGAACACGAACACCACCAGCAGCACCAGAAACGCCGCCACCAGCAGCGTTACGATGACTTCACGCACGGACTCGGACACAAACTGCGTGATGTCGAGCGGGATGCCAGCCTCAATGCCGGGTGGGAAGCTCTTGGACAACTCCTCCACGGTCTTATGCACCTGCCGCGCCACATCCAGCGCATTGGCGTCGGGCAGCTGATACACACCCATCATCACGCTGGGTTCGCCATTGAGCCGGCTGGAACGCGAGTAATCGGTGGCCGCCAACTCCACCCGCGCGATGTCTTTCAAGCGCACGTTGCTGCCGTCGGGGCGGGCGCGCACCAGAATGTTCTGGTATTCGGACACCGTGGACAGGCGCCCGTGCATGCTCACCGTGTACTGCAACTGCTGGCCCGGCGGGGCGGGCTCCGCGCCGATCAGGCCGGCGGGCGCCACCAGGTTCTGCTCGTTGAGCACACTGGACACGTCCTGCGTGGTCACACCCAGTTGCGCCATGCGCTGCGGATCGAGCCAGATACGCATGCCGTAATCGCGCGCACCAAACACCGTCACCTGACCCACGCCCTTCACTCGCGCCAGCGTATCGTAGAGGTTGAGCTTGGCGAAGTTGCTCAGAAACAGGTAGTCGTAACGCGGGTCGGTGGCGCGCACCGATACCACCATCAATATCTGCGGCTGGCGCTTGGCCACCACCACGCCCTGGCGCACCACTTCCTGCGGCAGGAAGCGCTGCGCGATCGACACCTGGTTCTGCACGTCCACCGCCGCGATGTCCTGGTCGGTGCCCACCTCGAAGGTGACCGTGAGCGTGTAAGAGCCGTCGCTGGCGCTGCGCGAGTCCATGTACAGCATGTTCGGCACGCCATTGACCTGCTGCTCAATGGGCGCGGCCACCGACTGCTCGATGGTGGCCGCATCGGCGCCGGGAAACGAAGTGCTGACCACGATCGAGGGCGGCGTGATTTGCGGGAATCTCGCAATCGGTAGCTGCAGCAGCGCGATGGCGCCGGTCAGGGTGATGAGGATCGCCAGCACGGTGGCGAACACCGGCCGATCGATGAAGAATTCACTCATGGCGTGCCGGAGCTCGCCGGCGTAGCCGCGGATGGGAACGTGGCCGCCGGCGCGGCCGGCACGACGCGGATCGGGCTGCCGTTGCGCAGCTTCTGTGCGCCGTCCACCACCACCTCATCGCCGGCCGTCAGGCCGCTGACCACCAGCCACTGTTCGCCCACGCGCGAGCCCATCACCACGTCGCGCCGTTCGGCCTTCTGATCCGCACCGGCAAGCCAGACGAAATTGCGGCCTTGCAGTTCCTGCACCGCGCGCTGCGGCAGTAGCAGCGCATCGGGAAGTTTCTGCGCATCCACCACCACACGCGCGAACTGCCCGGCGCGCAGCATGCGTTCCGGGTTGGGCACGGTCAGGCGCACCGGCAGCGTACCGGTGCGCGGGTCCACCGCCGCGTCGACGAAATCCAGCTTGCCGGCATGCGGGTACACCGAACCGTCCGCCAGCACGATGTGAAATGCCGGCGGGTCCTTGATCTTGTTGTCGATGGAACGGCCGCGCAGCCGCTGCACTTCCAGCAGCCGCTGCTCGCTAATGCTGTAGTTCACGTACATCGGGTCGGTGTCGTACACGTTGGTCAGCAGGGTCTGGTAGGCCGTCACCAGCGCCCCCACCCTCACCTGCGCGCGTCCCACCACACCGGTGATCGGCGAAGTGATGTCGGTGTAGCCCAGGTTAAGCTGGGCCGTGTTCTGCGCGGCGCGGGCGGCATCCACCGCCGCGCGACCGGCGGCCACCCGCGCCACCACCGCATCCAATTCCTGCTGGCTGGCGGCATCCATTTTCGACAGCGGCGCGATGCGCGCCTGGTCGCGCCGCGCCTGCTCCAACGCGGCCTCGGCCTGCGCAGTAGCCGCCTTGGCCTGCGCCAGCGCCTCCTCGTAGGGCTGCGGGTCGATCTTGAACAACAGCTGGCCGGCGTGCACCAGCGCGCCCTCCACCGCCACCTGCTTCTCCAGCAAACCGCCTGTGCGCGGCCTGATTTCCACGGTGTTGAAGGCCTCGGTGCGGCCGACGTATTCCAGTGTGACCGTAGCCGGCTGCGGTTCGAGGCGCAGCGTGGTCACCTCGATGGGCGGCGGCGCCGGCGGCGTGCCGCGTGAGCAGCCTGCGACCACCACCAGCGCCGCGCAGGCGAGCAGACTGACGTGGATCCGATCTGCGAACGAAGCAGGCTCTTGCAGGGGAGTCAATCCTTTGTCGGGGCGTCCCGGACGGACGAATCGTTGCGGTTGCAGCTACTCTAGTGCCAAGCCGTCGTTCCGGCAATTGGCCACGGCGCCTGATGCCGCGCGCCGGTGATAACATGCCCCTACATCCGAATCACCGCGGAGCGGCGTCATGAATCAGCCCACATCGAATTCAAAGACCGAGGATGAATGGAAACGGGCGCTGTCGCCGGAGGAGTTTCGGGTACTGCGCTGCCACGGCACCGAGCGCGCCGGCACCAGTCCGCTGAACGACGAGAAGCGCACCGGCGTCTACTCCTGCGCGGCCTGCGGCACGGCACTGTTCGAATCCGGCACCAAGTATGAAAGCGGCTCGGGCTGGCCGAGCTTCTATGCGCCGCTTCCCGGCGCGGTGGCCACCAGCATCGACGACAGCCTGGGGCAGCGGCGCATCGAGGTGCATTGCAGGCACTGCGGCGGTCATCTCGGCCACGTCTTCCCGGACGGACCGCGGCCCACCGGCGAGCGCTACTGCATGAACGGCGTGGCGCTGAAATTCACGCCCCAGTGACCCGCTAGTGCGGGTGTGCCGTCACCCAGGCCTGGACCGCCGCCATGGTGTTGGCCACATGTTTGTCCGGACTCATGGCCGTGTATTCGTAGATGATTTTGCCCTCGGGCGAGATCACGTAGGAGGTGCGGTTGGCGTACTCGGGCTTGATGAACAGCACCGCATCGTAGGCCGTGGTGATTTTCTTTTCCGGGTCGGCCGCCACCGCGAACTTGTTGCGGCATTCCTGCACCGAGAATCGGTTGAGCACGTCGATCTTGTCGTGCGAGACGCCGATGACCGTGGCGCCCAGCGCCTTGAACTTGTCGGTGGCCTCGGCGAACTCATGCGCCTCCACCGTGCAGCCGGGCGTAAACGCGGCCGGATAGAAATACAGCACCACCGGTCCTTTCTTGAGCGCATCCGCCAGGGAAAATTTGAACGGTTTGCCGGCGAGCGTAGCCTCGGTGCTGAAGTCCGGCGCCTTGTCGCCGACCTTGAGCGCAGACCAGGCGGTGGGTGCACACGCCATGCCGATCAGCAAAGCAACAATGAAGCGATTCATGGCGCATCCTCCTACTAAAACCATCCGCATCTTGCGGCAACCTCTCGCCATCATCAAGCTGCGCGGTGTCCGCGCCATGAAGTCGCCACCATCGAACCACCTCGGCGTCGCACCATGAAGCCGACGCAGGTGCACCTTTGGCAGATCGACCTGGATGCCACCACTGCGTGGCCGGACGACTGCCTGGATGTGGACGAACGGCGCCGTGCCGCCTCGTTCCGCTCGGAGCTGCACCGGCGCCGCTTCATCGCGGCGCACCTGGCGCTCCGTCATGTGCTTGCCCATCACACCGGCACGGCGGCACATGCGCTGCCCTTGGAGGCCGATGAGCGCGGCAAGCCGCGGCTGCCGGCATCCTTCGGGCTGCATTTCAACCTGGCTCACAGCGAACAATTGGCGCTGCTGGCGCTGAGCGCGGGCGCCGCGCTCGGCATCGACGTCGAACGCATCCGCACCCTGGGCGGTCATGCCGGCGGAACGGACGCATCGGCGCGCGAGGAACTGGCGCTGGCGCGCCGGCATTTCAGCGCGCGCGAAGTGAAGGAACTGCAGGCCATCCCAGCCGGCCCGGAGCGCACACGCGCCTTCTTTGCGGCCTGGACGCGCAAGGAAGCCTGGGTCAAGGCGGCGGGAATGGGATTGCGTATCGACCTGCGCGAGCTCGAAACCGGGCTCAGCGGCGCACGGCGGGTGGAGGCCTTTCTAATTCAGCCGGTGGAACTGCCATCGCCGTGGGCGGAGCGCGGGTTTCTCGCCGCGCTGGCTTGCGGCGAAGAACCTGTGACGCTGCTCATGGAAAGCTACCGCGCCGTGCCGCTCAGCAACTGAAGTCGCGAGCCCAGCACATCACGCAATTCGCGACAGACGCGGCCGACGTCGGCGTCTTCCATCGCCGGGAACAGCGGCAGCGTCACGGTTTCGCGGCCGATGCGCGCCGCATTCGGATAGTCCTCGGGTCGGTAGCCCAGCATGCGGTAGTAGGTAAAGCCGGGAATGCAGGGATAGTGGATGCCGACGCCGATGCCCCGCTCGGCCATGATTTTCTGAAACTCCACGCGCGTCATGCGCTGCGTGGCGAAGTCGATCAGCACCGTGAACATGTGCCAACTGTGGCCCTCGTCGCCGCGCGCCGGCAGCACCAGCTGCGTGAAACCTTCCAGCTCACGGAAATACAACTGCGCAAGCTCGCGGCGGCGGCGGTTGAAGCCCTCCAGCCGGCGCAGCTGATCGATGCCGATCTGGGCCGCGATATCGGTCAGGTTGCTCTTGCCGCCCGCGAACATCACATCCACGCCGCCATCCTGGTCCTTGCGAATGCCGTGGAAGCGATGCTCCTCGATCAGCGCCGCTTCGCCCGCATCCGCCGTGGTGATGGCGC